>JAAZIG010000001.1 GCA_012510325.1 Bacillota bacterium | reverse complement strand
GCTGTCGGTATCGGCACTCTCCTTGCCGAAGGGATCGGCGATACCATTCGGGTTTCGCTGACGGCCGATCCCCTCAACGAGATCCGCATCGGCCGGCAGATCCTCGAGGTGCTGCACCTGCGTCCGCGAAGCGGGCCCGAGGTGATCTCCTGCCCCACCTGCGGGCGCTGTGGGATCGACCTGCTCCCTTTGGTCGATCAGGTCTCCGCTCTGCTCAAGCGCTATCCGCAGCCGCTCAAGGTGGCGGTGATGGGCTGCGCAGTGAACGGGCCCGGCGAGGCCCGGGATGCCGATATCGGGATCACTGCCGGCAAAAAACAGGGGCTGCTCTTCAAGCGCGGCCGGGTCGTCCGCACGGTTCCGCCGGAACAGCTTCTGGAAGCGCTGCAAGAGGAGTTGGCCAAGTTATTTGACGAAGAGAAGTGCCCGCCGGGCAGCGGTGATCACAGGAGGTAAAGAGATGGATATAGCGGCAATTATTCCAGCATATAACGAAGCAAAGACCATCGGCTCGGTGTTGACGGTGCTGACCGGGTGCCACCGCATCGATGAAATTATAGTCGTCAGCGACGGCTCAACGGATAATACGGCAGAAATTGCCCGTCAATTTGCCGGGGTGGCGGTGGTCGAGCTGCCGGAAAACAGGGGCAAGGGCGCCGCGATGAAAGCGGGGATGGAGCATACGGATGCTGAAATTGTCCTTTTCCTGGACGCCGATCTCATCGGCCTCACGGAAGCTCATATCGACAACCTTCTCGAACCGGTTCTGCAGGATCGGGTCATGATGACCCTGGGCCTTTTTGAAAAGGGCCGGGTGGCCACCGATCTTGCCCAGAAGGTTGCTCCCCATCTGACGGGCCAGCGGGCCCTGCAGCGCGATCTTTTCAGCGGCCTTTCCGATCTCGACCTGACTCGCTTCGGCGCCGAGGTGGCCCTGCACCGCTATGTGGAGGAACATCAGATCCCCGTGGCTCTGGTGAGCCTTACGGATCTTTCCCACCTGATGAAAGAAGAGAAGCTCGGGCTCTGGAAAGGCCTGGCGGCGAGGGGAAAAATGTACTGGGAGATCATCAAATATGCCGCCAATATCGATCTGAACTTGAAGTAGGATTCGCCGTTAAACCGGCCCTCTACCGGCACGGGTTTTCGCGTTTCCTTTTCCTTGCATTACCGGCCTGCTTGTGGTATTCTTAGGGGCGGCAAGATCAGCAGGGAGGCGTTCTTTGAGTAAGGGTGGGTTTTCCCACTCTTTCCTGTTAATTGAGCTAATTTTTGAAGGGAGCCTGAAGATGTCCCGGGATAAACTGAAGCAGAAATTGCACAGTCTGATCGAACCCGTAGTCAGGGAACACGGCCTGGAGCTGGTTCAGCTGGACTACAGTTCCGGAGGCAAAGCCCACCTCGGTATCTTTATCGATAAACCCGGTGGGGTCACCATCGCCGACTGCGAGACGATCAGCCGCTCCGTCTCCGACGTGCTCGATGCGTACGACCCTATTCCCCAGAGCTACCTTCTGGAGGTCTCTTCGCCGGGGCTGGAGCGTCCGCTCACCGGAGAAAGAGATTTTCAGCGTTTTCAGGGTGAAATGGTGAAACTATATACCGCCGAACCGGTGGCGGGAAGGCGGAGTTTTCAGGGCCGGTTGGACGGCTGCGAAGAGGGTTTGGTTGGGCTGACCCTTGAGCACGATGAGGAAATCCGGATACCGCTGGCTCTCATCACCAAGGCCCATCTGTGGTTTCAACCGTAAATCGTCGTCTTTGGAAAGGAGGTCGGGCTCAATTTCAGTAGATGGTAAAGAGCTTATCGCTGCGTTGAAGGCTATTGAAAAGAGTAAGGGGATCGCTCTGGAAATCCTCTTTGAAGCGCTGGAGGTGGCGCTGATTTCAGCGTACAAAAGAAACTTCCAGGCACCGGGCAATGTCCGGGTTACCGTGGACCGGGAAACGGGAGAGATCAAGGTCTATTCCCAGCTGAAGGTGGTCCAGGAGGTGGAGCAACCCCAACAGGAGATCGAGCTTTATGAAGCGCGGGTCTACGATCCCCGCTGTCAGGCGGGCGATCTCATCGAAAAAGAGGTGGCCCGGCAGGAATTTGGCCGAATCGCCGCCCAGACAGCGAAGCAGGTGATCATCCAGCGGATCAGGGAGGCGGAGCGGGAGCTCATCTACAATGATTTCCTGGAGCGCGTCGATGATATCATCACCGGAACGGTGCGCCGCTTTGAATTCCGCCACGCCATTGTCGATCTGGGGCGGGCCGAAGGGATTCTCCCCCGGGAAGAGCAGCTGCCCCGGGAACGCTACCGGATGAATGAACGGATCAAGGCGATCATCATGGAGGTGCGGAAGAGCAGCAAGGGGCCGCAGATTATCCTCTCGCGAAACCACACCGTCTTTTTGAAGCGCCTCTTCGAGCTGGAGGTTCCGGAAATTTACGATGGCATTGTCGAGATCAAAGCAGCGGCCCGGGATCCCGGTTTTCGGGCCAAGCTGGCGGTCCATTCAATAAATGAAGATGTCGACCCCGTCGGCGCCTGCGTCGGGCCCCGGGGAAACCGGGTTCAGTCGATCAGCAGTGAGCTGCGGGGTGAGCGGATCGATGTGATCCGCTGGAGCGAAGATACAGAGCAGTTCCTGGCCAATGCCCTCAGCCCGGCCAGGGTCGTTTCCGTGGAGATCAGTGAACGTTCCGCACTCATTATCGTACCCGATGATCAGCTTTCCCTGGCCATCGGCAAAGAGGGGCAGAACGCCCGGCTGGCGGCGAAGATTACCGGCTACAAGATCGATATCTACAGCGAAACACAGATCGCCCAGAAAAGGCTGTCCTCGCTGGGCCTGGGCGCTGATCCCGACGAGGAGCCGGAGGGAGAAGAGGAGACGTTAACCGCCGAGACGGCGGAAACCGGGGAAGAGGAAAGCGCACCCGCCGAGACAGCGGAAACCGCAGAAGAGGAAAGCGCACCCGCCGAGACAGCGGAAACTGCAGAAGAGGAAAGCGCACCCGCCGAGACAGCGGAGACTGCAGTAGAGGAAAGCACACCCGTCGAAATAGCGGAAACCGCGGAAGAGGAAAGCACACCCGCCGAGACGGCGGAAACCGCGGAAGAGGAAACAGAAGAGACCGGAGATGCGGACGAGGGCTCCGCGGAAAGTCCGGCTGAATAGATCATCGAGAGCGGGGTACAGAGATGACCAGAAAGCGAAAAATCCCCCTGCGCATCTGTGTCGGCTGCCGGACGAAGAAGCCGAAGCGAGAGCTGATTCGCCTCGTGCGGACACCCGAGGGCGAGCTGCGCCTCGATCCCGGCGGCAAAATCTCCGGCCGGGGCGCCTATATCTGCCGGCAGCAATCCTGTTTGGAGGAGGCCCTCAAGGGGAGAAGGTTGGAAAAAAATTTAAGGCATCCTCTATCCGAAGAGATCATTGCCGAGATTACGGCGCTGCTGCAATCAGAATAATGATGGCGTTATGGCAACGGATTTTACAGGGAGGGCTTTTAATGGAGGTGTGTTGAATGGCTAAAGTGAGAGTTTATGAACTGGCCAAAGAGCTGGGTACAACCAGTAAAAAATTAATTGAAGCGCTGGACGGTATGGGGATTAAGGTGAAAAACCATATGAGCACCCTGGACCGAGAAGAGGCCGGGCGCGTTATGGATATCCTGACCGGCCGGGCGGAGGGCGAAGAGAAAAAGAAAGAGGCGGCGCCCCCTCCGGAGGAAGACAAAAAAGACGCCGCCGTGACGGAGAAAAAGAAAAGCCGCCTCAAAGCCGCGGAAAAAGCGGCGGCGATGCGCAAACCGCCGCGGAAACCGGAAAAGAAGCCGGTGATCAAGAAGAAACGGCGCAAAGTCAAGGTTGAGGGACGCGTCACCGTCGGCGAGGTGGCGGTGATCTTCAAGGTCACCCCGGCGGAGCTGATCACCACGCTGCTCGATCTGGGCGTCGTGGCCAATATCAATCAGGCCCTCGACGACGAGGCCATCGAGCTGGCCGCCGATTCCTTCGATCTGGAAGTTGAATTTGTCGCCGATCCCATCGAGCAGGAGCTCTTTGGCGAGGAGAAGATCAGCAGCGAAGGCTTAAGCGAGCGCCACCCCGTGGTGACGGTGCTCGGCCATGTGGACCACGGCAAGACTTCACTGCTCGACGCCATCCGCCAAGCCAATGTCACCGCCGGCGAAGCCGGGGGGATCACCCAGCATATCGGCGCCTACACCGTGGATGTTTCCGGAAAAAATATCGTCTTTTTGGACACGCCCGGCCATGAGGCGTTCACCGCCATGCGGGCCCGCGGGGCGCAGGTTACCGATATCGCCATCCTGGTTGTCGCCGCCGACGACGGGGTCAAGCCGCAGACAGTCGAAGCGATCAACCACGTCAGAGCGGCGGAGGTGCCCATCATCGTCGCCATCAACAAGACCGATAAGGCCAATGCCAACCCCGAGCGGGTCAAGCAGCAGCTTTCCGAGCACGGGCTGGTCCCCGAAGAGTGGGGCGGCGATACCATCGCCGTGCAGGTCAGCGCCAAGCAGCGGGAAGGGCTCCAGGAGCTGCTGGAGATGGTGCTCCTGGTAGCCGAGATGAGCGAGCTGCAGGCCGATCCCGGCCGCACCGCCCGGGGCACGGTTATCGAAGCCCATCTGGACCGGGGGCGGGG
>JAAZIG010000152.1 GCA_012510325.1 Bacillota bacterium | reverse complement strand
TGGTGCGCGAGCTGGCCGATCTGAAGAATCAGGGAAAGCAGATCGTGTTGGTTTCGTCGGGCGCCATCGGGGCGGGAATGGGGCGGTTGAGGCTGAAGCGCCGTCCCGAGGCCATCCCGGAGCTGCAGGCGGCGGCGGCGGTGGGCCAGGGCGTACTCATTCAGCTCTACGAAAAGTTTTTTCTCGAGTACGGCCAGGTGGTGGCGCAGATACTGCTGACCCGGGCCGATTTTGCCGGACGGGGCCGCTACCTGAATGCGAGCAATACTATCTTCACCCTGCTGCGCTGGGGGGTGGTTCCGGTGATCAATGAAAATGACACCGTTTCATATCAGGAGATCAAGCTGGGCGACAACGATCGCCTTTCCGCCCTCGTCGCCGGGCTCTGCGATGCCGATCTGCTGGTGATCCTGACGACCGCCGCCGGTCTTTACGAGGCCGATCCGGGGATTACCCCGGGGGTGCGCCTCATTCCGGAGGTGCGCGAGATCACTCCGGAGATCAAGGCCTGCGCCGCCGGCCCCGGGGACAGCCTGGCCACCGGCGGGATGATCACGAAGCTGCAGGCTGCCGCGATCGCCACCAACTCGGGCGTGGGGATGGTTATCGCCGGGGGGAAGGAGCCCGGTGCGCTGCACCGGATCCTGGGCGGTGAGGCGGTGGGAACATATTTTTATCCGCAGAAAGATTATCTGAGCCGGCGCAAGCGCTGGATCGCCTACGGGCGGGTGGTCAAAGGCAGCGTCATCGTCGATGACGGGGCCAAACATGCTCTCTGCCGGGGGGGGAAGAGCCTTCTGCCGGTGGGGGTGCTCGGGGTGAACGGTTCGTTCAGGAAAGGGGCTCTCATCGCGGTCTGCGACCGGGAAGGCCGGGAGATCGGCCGGGGCCTGAGCGGTTTTTCTTCCGACGAGCTGCTTCGGATCAAGGAGCACAGCAGCAGCGATATTATCCGCCTCATCGGAAGAGAGGCGGGGGATGAAGTGATCCACCGGGACAATCTGGTGGTGTACCGGTGCACTGAGGATCACTGCAGCTCCTGAATATTTAGAGAAAGAGGAGGAAATATTGATGCATCCTGAAGTTGTTGCCAAAGCTGAAGATGCGCGCGCTGCGGCGGCGGTTCTGGCCGCAGTGTCCACTGAAGCCAAAAACAGGGCTCTGCGGCTCATCGCCGGCGCCCTGAAGGAGCAGAGCGGGAAGATTATCGAGGCCAACGCCCGGGATCTGGAGGAATACCGCCAGAGCCCGGGTTACAGCAAGGCGCTGGACGACCGGCTGCTGCTCAACGAAGAGCGCATCGCCGGGGCGGCTGACGGTTTGCTCGAGATCGCCGCTTTGGATGACCCCATCGGCGAAGTTACCGGAGCGACGCTCCGGCCGAGCGGACTGCAGGTCGGGCAGGTGCGCACCCCCATGGGGGTGGTGGGGATCATCTACGAAGCGCGCCCCAATGTCACCGTCGACGCGGCGGGGCTGACCCTGAAATCGGGGAATGCCGTGATCCTGCGCGGCGGTTCGGAGGCTCTTCAATCGAATATCTGTCTGGTGAGGATAATCCAGGAGCAGCTGCGCGAAGCCGGCCTGCCGGAAGCGGCGGTCCAGCTGATCGAGGATATCGACCGCGCCGCCGCCCGCACGCTGATGCGCTTAACCGGGCTGGTGGATCTGCTGATTCCCCGGGGCGGTCCGGCGCTGATCAAAACCGTGCTGGAAAACGCGACTATCCCCGTTATTCAGACGGGGGCGGGCAATTGCCACCTCTATGTCGATGAGGGGGCCGCCAAAGAGATGGCTGTGGAGATCGCCTTCAATGCCAAGGTGCAGCGGCCGGGGGTCTGCAACGCCATCGAGACGCTGCTGATCCATGAGGCTGCGGCGGAGGAGATTTTGCCGGCGGCGCTGGAGAGGCTGGCGCAGGCCGGGGTGGAGCTGCGCGGCTGTCCCCGGGCGCGACGCTTCCATGAGGCGGTGCAGGAGGCGGTGGAGGAGGATTGGGGAAACGAATATCTGGAGATGATCCTGGCGGTGAAGGTGGTCGATTCCTTCGATGAGGCGGTCGCCCATATCAACCGCTACGGGACGATGCATTCAGAGGCTATTGTCACCGCCGATTATGAGCGGGCGCGCCTCTTTTTGAGCCGCGTCGACGCGGCGGCGGTCTACGTGAATGCTTCGACCCGCTTTACCGACGGCGCTGAATTCGGACTCGGTGCGGAGATGGGGATCAGCACCCAGAAGTTGCATGTGCGCGGGCCGATGGGGTTGAAAGCGCTGACCAGTTTAAAGTATATTGTTTACGGATCCGGCCAGATTCGCTAGCCGGCGGAACGGTTGGGACGGTTGGAGGAGGTTTTAAAATGAAGAGATTTACTGACGGGTTGGAAAAAGGAGCAGTTATGCTTGTGGATACGACCCTGCGCGACGGCGAGCAGACGGCAGGGGTGGTCTTCTCCAATCGGGAGAAGCTCCGCATCGCCAAGATGCTCGACAATGTCGGGGTCCATCAGATCGAGGCGGGAATTCCCGTTATGGGCGGCGACGAGAAGGAAGCGATCAGCCAGATCGCCTCGTTCGGCCTGCAGGCGAGCATCATGGCCTGGAACCGGGCCAATGTCAACGATGTCCGCCACTCCGTCGAGTGCGGGGTCGATGCCGTCGCTGTGTCCATCTCCAGCTCCGATATCCATATCAAGCACAAGCTGCAAACTTCGCGGGAATGGGTGCTCGATAATATGACCAAGGCTACGGAATATGCCAAGAGCGAGGGGCTTTACGTCTCGGTTAATGCGGAGGACGCTTCGCGGACCGATCTCGACTTTATCATGAAGTTTGCCCGTGAGGCCCGTGCCGCCGGGGCGGACAGGCTGCGCTACTGCGACACCGTCGGCGTGCTCGAGCCCTTCGGGACCTACGAGGTGATCAGCCGCATTATCGATGCCACCGGGATGGACATCGAGATGCATACGCACAACGATTTCGGGATGGCCACGGCCAATGCTCTGGCGGGAATCAGGGCGGGGGCGCGCTTTATCGGGGTTACGGTGAACGGGCTGGGCGAGAGGGCGGGCAATGCCGCTTTGGAGGAGGTCTCCATGGCCCTGAAGTTCCTCTACGGGGTGAACCTCGGGGTGAATACGAGGGACTTTTTAAACCTGTGTGAATATGTCGCCAGGGCCTCCGGGCGGGCCCTATATCCGAGCAAGCCCATCGTCGGCTCCAACACCTTCGCCCACGAATCGGGCATCCACGCCGACGGCGTCCTCAAGCATCCGGGGACCTACGAGGTGTTCAGCCCCGAAGAGGTGGGGCTGCAGCGGCAGATCATTATCGGCAAGCATTCGGGGGGCACTGCGATCAAGTCGAAATTCGTGGAATACGGGATTGCCCTCTCCGATGAAGAGGCCGATGCCCTTCTTGCTGCTGTGAGAAGCGCTGCCGTGGAGCTAAAGCGGCCGCTTTTCGACAAAGAGCTGATGTACATTTACGAAGACTACCTGTATGATATCAAGAAGCCAAAGGATAACGAGGGCCCCGACAGCAAAGAGACAGCCTGAACGCCCTGTTATCGGCAAACGCCCGCTGAATAAACAGTTGCTCTGCCTGATTAGGGGGGTTCAGAGGTTTAAAGAAGCCCAATTAGGCAAAATAGATCTGACAACTGAAAGGAGTGGGTGCCATGGTGGATGATTTTGTATCAGCGCTGTTGGGCTTAATTGTCCTGAGCAAGGAGAAGGCGGAGGAGTTTATCGACCTGCTCGTGGAAAAAGGGGAGATGCGCCGCGACGATGCCCAGAAGATGGTCAACCGGATGGTCGACAAGGGCAAGAAGGAGAAGGGGCGCTTCTCGGAGCAGTGGGATCAGTTTAAGGAGAAGGTGGAGGACGCCTGGCAGAAAAAGTATGTCAGCCGGGAGGAGCTCACCCGCGTCGAGAACAAGATCGATGAGCTGGCGGAGCTGATCAAAGAAAAGTTGAGATGATCCCGGCGGCGGGCCGTCTGCGGCGGCTGCGTTACCTGGGGCGCTATCGCGAGATCCTGCGGATCCTGCTCAAATATGGTTTTGCCCAGGTTCTGGATCGGCTGGGGCTTTACGGCCGCTGGGAGAGGGTTTTTGTGCCGCGGTGGAAGAAGAAGCGGGCGCCGGCCCTTTCTTCGGGACCGGAAGTGCGCTTGCGGGCGGCCCTCGAGGAGCTGGGGCCGGCATTTATCAAGCTGGGGCAGCTGCTGAGCACCCGGGCGGACCTGCTGCCTCCCTCTTATCTGGAGGAGCTGAGCCGGCTGCAGGATCGGGTGCCCCCCTTCGCTCCGGAGAAGGCGCAGCGGATCCTCGAGAACGAGCTGAAGATGGGGCCCGGGGCCGGACTGAGGAGCTTTCAGCTTGAGCCGCTGGCAGCGGCCTCTATCGGGCAGGTCCACCGGGCGGTGTTGCCCGGGGGGGCTGAGGTGGTCATCAAGATCAAGCGGCCCGGCGTGGAGAGGCTCTTTCGGGGGGATCTGGCGATCTTGAGGGAGATCGCCGCCTTTGTCGACCGCAATACGGAGTGGGGCTCTTTCTACCGCTTCAGCCGTATCGCCGAGGAGCTGCAGCAGCTCATTTTGCGGGAGCTGGACTACCGCAACGAAGCGCGCAATGCGCAGCGGCTGCGGCGCAATTTTGCCGGGGATATGCAGGTGTACCTGCCCCGGGTTTACGAAGAGTACACCACCCGGAATCTGCTCACCCTGGAGTACCGCGAGGGTGTCACCCTCAACCGCTATCTGGAGAAGCCCCCGGCGGAGCCGCCGCCGCAGCAGGTGGCAGCGATCCTGGCCGACGCCTTCTTCAAGCAGTTTTTCGTGGACGGATTCTTTCACGGCGATCCGCACCCCGGCAATATCGCCGTGCTCCCGGAGGGGCGCCTTTTCCTGATGGATTTTGGCTCCGCCGGGTTCATCGGTGAGAGCGTGCGCGGCAAGTTTGTGAGCATGGTGCGGGCGCTGCAGCGGGCCGACAGCGCCGCGATGATCGATGAGCTGACCGGATTTACCTTTGTTCCCGCCGGACTCGACCGCGCCGGGCTGGCCGGCGATATCGAAAGGCTGCAGGAGCAGTACTTTACCCTGCCGTTAAAGGATATCGTCATCAGCGAGGCGGTCCGCGACCTGCTGCAGCTCGCTTCGCAGCATCGCTTGCGCTTTCCCCATGAGTTCATTTTGCTGGCTAGGGCGCTCGTTATTCTCGAGGGGACGGTGGCGCGTTTGGATCCGCAATTCAATCTCGCTGCGGCGGCGGCAAAATTTGCCCCGGCGCTGCAGCGGAGCCAGTTGAAGCAGGCGGGGCGGCGGTTGCGGGGCAGCCTGCGCGGCTACCGGCGCCTGCTCGAAGAGTTTCCCGAGCATGCCCTGGTGCTGCTGCGCTCCACGGCGGCCGGTGAGCTGAAGCTGCAGCTGGAGCTGCCGCAGGCTGAGCCGGTGATGAAGACAGTGAAGCATATGATCAACCGCCTTGCTTTCAGCATCGTTCTGGCGAGCTTGATCATTGCACTTTCGGGGAATTTATCCTTTGGGCGCATCGCCTGGCTGGAGCGGATCCCCCTGGGAGAGACGGTCCTGATCGGGGCTGTTCTGGCGGGGCTCTGGTGGATTGCGGCGATCATTCGCTCGGGAAGACTTTAACAGCTGTTGCCGGAAGGAGGCGGGGAAACTTTGCCTGGTCCGCTTTACGCCGCCGTCGATGTCGGCGGGTCAAAGATTTTGCTGCTGCTCGCCGGGGAGGAGCGCCGGCTGGTGATGCGGCGCCTGTTGCCCACCCCGGAAAGGGCGACTCCGGAAGCGGTGATCGAGACGATCGCCGGGGCGCTCGACGGGGCGCTGCGGGAGCGGGGGCTTTCATCCCGGGAGCTGGCGGGGCTGGGGGTGTGCATCGCTGCGCTGCTGAATTTTGAGAGCGGGGTGCTCTACGAAGCCCCCAATCTGGACTGGCACGAGCCCATTCCCTTTCGCGAGCTGTTGCAGCGGCGTTTCGACTGCCCCGTTTATCTGGAAAATGACTGCAACGCCGCGATCCTGGGCGAGGTGACCTACGGCGCCGCCCGGGGGCACCGCGATGCTGTCTACGTCACCATCAGCACGGGCATCGGGGCGGGGCTGTACCTCGGCGGGGAGATCTACCGGGGCAGCGGGGGCTTTGCCGGCGAGATCGGCCATGTCAAGCGCTTCGGCAAGGGCCGCCGCTGCGGCTGCGGCAGCTACGACTGTCTGGAAGCCTGGGCTTCCGGGAAGGGGATCGCCCGCAGCGCCGGGGTGCTCTGGGACGAGGACGATCCTGAGACCGGTTCGCTCAACACCGCCGCTATTTTTGATCGGGCCGGGGCGGGGGATCCCCTCGCCGCTGCGATAATCGATCAGGCGGTTGAGGATATCGGTCTGGCTCTGGCCAATCTGGTGACTCTGTTAAACCCCTCCTGCATTGTGCTCGGCGGGGGTGTCACCCGGCACCAGGCGGCTCTGGCCGGCCGAATCAAAGAGAAGATTGAGCGTTACGCCGTGGCCCCGGCGGTGAAGATATCGCCGCTTGAAGTGGTCGCGGCGCAGTTGGAGCCGGAGGCGGGGGTCTGGGGTATCTACGCGATGAGCTGCAGGTGATGTAGAGTGGATCTGACCGAATTACTGGTTTTACTACAGGAGCTCTGCGGCAACCTTATCAGCAGGTACGGCGCCTGGGGTGTGGCTGCGGCGATGCTGGCGGAGAGCGCCGGGGTTCCCTTTGTCTCCTCGGTGGTTCTGTTCACCGCCGGGGGGATGATCCTGAGCGGCCGGGCCAGTTTCTGGACACTGTTTTTTGCCTCCACCGCGGGGATTATTCTGGGCAGCGCGATCAGCTATCTGATTGGCTACATGGTCGGCAGCGTCGGCCGGGTTGTGGGGCACTATCTCAATCGCAGCTCCGGAGCGTCCTCTTCAGCGCACTTCCGGGCTCTTTCCCGGGTCTACGATTTTATGGAAAGGTACGGGATTTACTCCATCTTTGTCGGGCAGCTCTGGGGGGTCACCCGCACCTTTATCTCTTTCCCCGCCGGAGCGATGAAGATGAACCCGCTCTTCTTTATCCTCTAC
>JAAZIG010000151.1 GCA_012510325.1 Bacillota bacterium | reverse complement strand
GTATGAGGAGTGAGGCAAATTCAAATCTCCTTTTAACGCTACTTCCCCTTTAGCTGGCTGAAGTAGCCGCCCATTATTTTCCTGGTATCCATTATCGAGATAAAAACTTCATCGCTCATCTCCCGGATCTCGGTGAGGAATGCAGGCAGATCGCGTCTTTTCATTAATATGTATAGAATGCGATGCGGACCCTCTTTACCGAAACAATCCACCGCCGTAACGCCGTAACCCATCTCGCGCAGGTCATCCTCAAAATCGACGCAGACCTGTTTGAAGATCACCTGCACGTTAACAAAGCCGACCGCCACTTTCTCTTCCACCCAGCTGCCCACATAGTTGCCGGCAGAAAAGCCGAGCGCGTAGATCAATATATTGATCGGTCGGTCCAGATGCTGCATCACTACGGCCAGCGCCACAATATAGATCAAAACCTCGACAAAGCCGATCGCTGCAGCCAGTTTGCTCCGTCCCCGGGTCAGATAGATAATCCTGAGCGTCCCCAGGCTGACATCGGCCACCCGGGAAAAGAAAATTAAAAAATAGGTGAGATAAAGCGGCACCCTGACGAACCCCCTGCTCCTTAAACCGAAGCTATTTTAACAACTGCCCCAAAAGCTGTCAACCTGAATCGAAGCTCTTTTATCTGCACACCAGCCGATCGCTGAAGGAGTAACCGGAAAGTATAGCGAATTACCGGATATGAGTAGGAAAAGAGTCAACCGACGTCGCTTAATCTTACTTCTGGCAGCAGGAGTGTTAACCCTTCTGCCCATTGCATTATGGGCCGCCTCCCCGAACGCCCCCTTCCGGCAGGCGCCCGAGGAGCCTTCCGCTGTAGCACAACACGCCGCCGCTGAGGCTGCGATCCCCGACCTGATCCTGATGGGGGCGAAAGAAGAGGCCAAAAAGAAAACCCGCTACGATGCCTCCTACCAATCGATAAGCTATCCGGGAGGGGATGTGGCCCCGGAGAGGGGTGCCTGCACCGATGTTGTCATCCGGGCCCTGCGGGCCGCCGGTTATGATCTCCAGCGGTTGATCCATGAGGATATGTCCGAGAATTTCAACCTCTATCCCCCCCTGTGGGGTTTAAGCAAACCCGATTCAAATATAGACCACCGGCGAACCCAAAACCAGATGGTCTATTTTGAACGATTTGGAGAGAAGCTGACGCTGGAGGTTACCGAAGCAGAGTTGTCCCAGTGGCAATCTGGTGACATAGTTTACTGGACGTTCCCAAATGGCCAGGAGCACACCGGGATAATCTCCGACCGGACCAACCGGGCCGGCATCCCCCTGGTGATTCATAACAGCTCCATCGCCCGCGAAGAAGATTGTCTGCTGCGGTGGGAAATTATCGGCCATTATCGTTTTCCGGGACAGAATTTAAGCCCGGACTAACTCAACCGCCTACTCCTCTTCATCGAAAGAGGCTTTCAAGCGAGCCGTGCGCTCGTTAATCTCATCGAGAGCAAAGGGATTTTTCAAACGGATATATGTTCCTTTCATCCCCAGAGACCTCGATTCAATGATCCCGGCGCTCTCAAATTTGCGCAATGCGTTGACGATAACCGAGCGGGTTATCCCCAGCTCATCGGCAATTCTGCTGGCAACAACGATGTTCTCATTATCGGTGAGGTTTTTAAACATTTCTTCAATTGCTTCCACTTCCGAGTAAGAAAGACTATCAAAAGCAACCCCGGCCATATCCCGGTACCACCTTTCCTCCTCGGCACGTTCAGCTGCCAGACGCATCAGAATCATCCCGATGATCGCCGCTCCGATCTCCGCC
>JAAZIG010000150.1 GCA_012510325.1 Bacillota bacterium | reverse complement strand
TTGAGCTCGATCATATCCCCGCCCCCTGTCACCGCTTCATCGATGAGCGCGCCCAAGCCCCGCCCGAGTCTTCTCTTATCTTTCAACCTTTCGCCACCTCCCGGGCCAGGGCCAGGTAAAGTTCCGCCCCTTTGCATCGGGGGTCGTACTCAAAGATATGCAAGCCGTGACTTGGCGCTTCGCTGAGGCGCACATTGCGCGGAATGATCGTTTGGTACACTTTTTCACGGAAATACCCCCGGACCTCTTCGACAACCTGTTCGGAAAGATTGGTCCGCGGGTCGTGCATCGTTAAGACAACCCCCTCGATCCCCAGCTCTTGGTTGAGATGCTTTCGCACCAGCGAAATTGTATTCATCAGCTGCCCCAGCCCCTCCAGAGCATAATATTCACATTGAATGGGGATCAAAACTCCGTCGGCGGCGGTGAGGGCATTTAGCGTGAGCAGCCCCAGCGAAGGGGGGCAATCAATGATGATTCTGGAGTAGTTTGCCCTGACCGGTGCAAGTGCCTCTTTGAGCTTCACCTCACGCGACAGCGTCGGCACCAGCTCGATCTCCGCCCCGGCCAGCTGAATGGTAGCCGGAACCAGATCCAGCTGGTCCCACTTGGTGGGCAGAATGACCTGTTGCAGAGGCAGTTCATTGATCAGCGCGTCGTAGATGCAGACCCGGATCTCTTTTTTGGATATGCCGACCCCGCTGGTGGTATTCCCCTGAGGATCAATATCCAGCAGAAGCACCTTTTCCCCCAACCGGGCCAGAGCAGCGCTGAGATTTACTGCCGTTGTCGTCTTGCCGACACCGCCTTTTTGGTTGGTGACAGCGATTACTCTTCCCATTTTGCCTCTCCCTTGTGGCTGCCTGTACAGCTTTTTCTCTATCGTCTCTCCGCTCCCGGGGCTGCGCTCCTTCTCTGAAAGCGGATCGTGACTTCGACGAATTCTCGCTCAACCTTCTCTTCTATTTGGGGATTCAGGCCTGATTTTTCGATTATTTTGACAGCCTGCCGGATTGTATTTAAAAAGATACGGACATCCCGCACTACACCCTTGCGCTTCGGTTTGCTCTTCTTCCTGCTCTCTTTTCCGGTCAGGCGGGCGATTCTGGCTTCCGTATCGCTAACGGTCAGGTTCTCCCGAAGGATTTCTTTAATCATTTCCAGCTGCTGCTTTTCCGATTCCAGTTTCAGCAGAGCCCGGGCATGCCTTTCGGTAAGCTGCTCTTTCAGCAAAAGCTCTTTTACTTGACCGGGAAGCCTGAGCAGCCGCATTTTGTTGGCGATAGTCGATTGGCTTTTGCCCAACCGCTGGGCCAACACTTCCTGGGTCAGGTCAAATGATCTGATCAGCCGGGCATATCCTTCCGCCTCATCGAGATAATTCAAGTTCTCCCGCTGCAGGTTTTCGATTAAAGCCATCGCCGCCATGGCGCTGTCGGTGACCTCTTTCACGATCGCCGGGATGGTCTCCCAGAACAACCCCCGGCAGGCCAACATCCGGCGTTCCCCGGCAACAATCTGATAAATCCGCCCATGCGGCCGCACGATGATCGGATGAAGCAGCCCATAAGTTCTAATCGATTGCCTCAGCTCGTTAATCTTTTCCTCGGAGATGCTCTGCCTCGGTTGGTAGGGGTTTGGTTGAAGTTCAGCGATCCGTACCTGGATGACTTTATCCTTGCCTGGATCCCCGGTCAGCATCGGAAATTTGCCCGTCCGGCTTTCACTCATCTAAGCACCCGCCTCTTTTCAATGCTCTCCAATTCTAATTAGACAACCGCTGAAACATTCCTTCAAAAAGATAAAAATTAACCGCCCAGAGGCCTCTGCGCCGGTTTCCCGCTGCGCCGGGGATAACCAGGCGGCGTCTGCTCATCTTTGACAATCCGGAAAAGAGTCCGCTTTTCCCCGGTGGGAAGTTGGTAGCACCAGCTCCTTTCGAGACGCCCGCCACAGAGCCGTATCGCCGTCCCCGCCTCCTCAATCTCCTGCAGACCCTGTTTCCCCTTGTACATGACCAGAACCCCTCCCACCTGCACCAGCGGCAGGGCCAGCTCCGCCAGCACGGCAGCCCTGGCCACCGCCCTGCTGACGGCGCAATCAAATTGTTCACGATAGTCGGGGTGACGCCCCCATTTCTCCGCCCGGCCCGGAAGAAAATGAACCCCCGGCAAGCCCAGTTCAGCAGCAACCCTGCGGTTAAAATTAATTTTTCGCCTGTTCGCATCGAGCAGGGTCAACTCCAACTCCGGAAAACAAATTTTCAGGGGGATTCCCGGCAGCCCCGCACCTGTGCCGAGATCGAGAAGCCGCCGGCGCCCCGGCGGCGGTGCACCCATTAATTTGAAGGGATATAACACATCGACAAGCTGTTTCTCAATAAAGGCGGCGCCATCTTTTTCTCCCACGAGGCGCTGCCGCTGCAGACCCGCCAGCAGCAGGCCGATATATTGCAAAAGTTTACTTCTTTGTTCTTTATTTACTTTTAGGCCAAGGGTTTCCAGAGCCCTCTCCAGCTGTCTCTCCAGTCTGTTCACAAAATGCCCCCCGCACCCAAGGCTCCTTATTTGCCAATACAAAAATCGCGGAAAATCCGCTCGAGCAGTTCATCTGAAGCGGTCTCCCCGGTGATCTCACCCAATTTCAACCACGCCTCCCGCAGGTCAATTGTAACCAGTTCCAGGGGCTGTCCGGCAATTGCTCGAAGAGCCTCCTGCAGACGGTCCCGGGCCTCACCGACGGCTCCGGCATGTCTCAGGTTAACCGCAACCGGGGATTCTCCGGGAATCGTGCCCACGCTGTCATCGAGGAGCCGGACGATGCTCTCTTCGAGCTCCTCGATCCCTTCGCTCCTGATTGCCGCCGTTTTCACCACCGGATAGCCGGCAAAGCGTGCGCCGATCTCCGCCCGGCTGATCTGCTGGGGCAGATCGGCTTTATTGATCACGATTACGGCCAGCTGCTCTTCTTGAATCAGCGCCGCGGCGGCCTCATCATCTTCACTCCAGGAGGTGGATCCGTCCAGGACCACGATGAGCAGCCGGGCCCCGGCCACCGCCTCTTTGGCCTTGCTGATTCCGGCTTGTTCCACCGGATCGGCGGTGCCGTGAATTCCGGCAGTGTCGATCAACCGCAGCGGATAACCCCCTATGGTCAGATAACCTTCCAGGAGATCCCGGGTCGTCCCGGGGAGCTCATGAACGATCGCCCGCTGCTCCTGCAGCAGCGCATTGAGCAGGGATGATTTCCCGGCATTCGGTTTCCCCACAATTGCGCTGACCAGACCCTCCTGCATGATCGCCCCCCTCTGTGCACTCCTGAAGATCCCGTCAAGGGACTCGCTCATCCCCTGCAGCGCTCTTGGCAGCTCCCTTTCCAAAGTGCTGTCTTCTTCCAGATCTTCCGGAAAGTCCAGCTGCGCCTCTATCCGGGCCAGCAATCCGAGGAGCCCCTCGCGAATCTCTGTAATTTTCCGGGAAAGGCGCCCCCGCAGATTCGCAGCGGCGGCCTTAACCGCCTCGTCCGAGCGGGCGCGGATGATCTGCAAAATGCTCTCCGCCTGGCTCAGATCGATGCGTCCGTTCAAAAACGCCCGCCGCGTAAATTCCCCCGGCTCCGCCAGCCTGGCCCCGGCCTCGAGAACCCTCTGCAGAATCAGCCGCAGCGTAAATATGCCGCTGTGGCAGTTGATCTCGACGGTATCTTCGCGGGTGTAGGTATGCGGCCCTTTCATAAAGGCAACCAGCACTTCATCGACGGGTTCGCCGTCGGAGGAGACCACATGCCCGTAGTACAGACAGTGCGACCGGGGATAGCTCCCCGGCGTCTCCTTTTTCCGCGGGACAAACACCTGTTTGCCGATGGCATACGCTTCGCCACCGCTTACCCTGACTATGCCGATGCCGCCCTCCCCCAAAGGAGTGCTGATGGCAGCGATGGTCTCGTCGGCATTCACCTGAAGGCCACCTCTTTCAGAAAGACGGGCCGCCGCAAGGAGCCCGCCTGCAAAGTTTGTCTTAACGTGAGTTCACCGAAGAAAAAACCGCTCCCCCCTTCGGGGAGCGGTCAAGCGCTGCTCTTTCAGCGGGGGGCGATGACCACCTGGCGGTAGGGATCCTCGCCGCGGCTGTATGTCTCCACACCGGCGTAGCCCTGCAGGGCCAGGTGAATGATGCGCCTCTCCTGCGGAGTCATCGGTTCAAGAACCTGCTCCACTCCTTCGTGCTCCACCCGGCGGGCGATCCCCTTGGCCAGTTGGGTTAATGTTTTTTCACGACGGGCTCTATAATTTTCAACATCGATGATGACCATCTTATCCAGCTGCTCATACTGCCGGTGCATAATTGTATTGGCCAGGTACTGCAGATCGTTCAGCGTTTTCCCTCTCCGGCCGATTAAAACGCCCACTTTGTTTCCGCTAATGGAAACGTAGAGCTTCTCCTCATCTTCCTCAATCGTTATCTTTGTATCCAAACCGATCTGTTCGATAATGCTGCTCAACAGCTCTTTCAGGTACTCGCCCGGTCCGAGAAGCGGTCGCACTTTCACCCGGGCCACCCGGGAGCTGATAAAACTAAACAGACCCTGGGCCGGTTCGGCGATCACTTCAACAGCAGCATTTTCCTCCTTTATCCCCAGGGTGGAGATCGCTTTATCGATAGCCTCTTTTACTGTTCGCCCGGTTGTCTCAACAGGGTTCATCGCTCTCCTTTCGCTCCTTTTTTAGCTTTTGTTGGCTTGCCCTTTTTCCCCCTGACCGGCTCCGGCTCAATTTTTGGCTCGCTCTCGCCTTGCTTTACGATCAGCTGATGCTGCCCCATGGTTAAAAGATTGTTCGTGATCCAGTAGATGATCAGTCCTGCGGGAAACCCAAAGCTGATCACCACAAACATAATCGGCATCATGTAGAGCATCATTTTTTGACTGGGATCGGTAATCGCTATTTTCTGGTACAGGAATGTCGTCAGTCCCGACAAGATCGGCAACGCGTAGAAGATGACCTGCTGGATCATATCTCCCTGAAAAGCGCTGGGCGCAAGACTCAGATCGATGAAGCTGAGCGAGGGGATCAAAAATGTATTGATCGATTCACCCAAAAAACTCTCGGTATCCCTGAGCAAACGAAAGATCCCGTAGAGAATCGGCAGCTGAACGAGCATGGGCAGGCAACCGGCCATCGGGTTGACCTTGTTCTTCTGCATAAACTCCATCATCTTCGCGTTCTGCTTCTCTTTGTCGTGCTTATATTTCTCCTGCAGTCGCTTTATTTCCGGATTGAGCTCCTGCATCCGCTTGCTCGACTGCAGCTGCTTCTGGTTCAAGGGAAAGGTGATCACTTTAAACAGGACCGAGAAAATGACGATCGCTGCTCCGAAGTTTGGTATAAACTGATAGATATAAGTGATCACTACTCCAAAAAAATTGGCAATGCTATCGATCATCTCAATTTACCCCCGCTCTATCGGCCAAACCTCATTTAACCGGATCGTATCCCCCGGGATGAAAAGGATGGCATTTAAGAATTCTTTTCACCCCGAGTATACTGCCCCGGAGCGCCCCATACTTGCTGATGGCTTCATAAGAATACTGTGAACATGAAGGATAAAATCTACAGGTGGGAGCCTTCAGCGGTGACAGGTGCCGCCGGTAGACTCTGATCGCCCACAGCAATAGCGTTGCCGTTATCCCTCTCACCGGCTGTTCGATCTTTGCAGCAATTTTCCCCTGCGGCACAACATATACAACTCCTCCCGGGCCTGCTCGAAGGTGGCTCCGACAGCCCCCTTGCGGGCGACGATGACAAGATCATAACCCGGTTTAATCTCAGCGTAAAGGCTTGCCAGGGCCTCGCGGTAAATTCGCTTGATTCGGTTTCGCTGCACGCTCTTCCCCACTTTCTTGCTGATGGAGAAGCCCACACGGCTAGTGGCGGTTCTGTTGGGAAAAAAATAAAGAACTATCCTCGTGGAAACCAGCGCTTTGCCGCGCCGGTAAACTCTCTTGAATTCCCAGTTCTTTCGCAACCGCCCCCACTGCATCTGCCGCGCTTCCACTCACGCGCTGAGCTTGCGGCGCAACCGCCGGCGCCTTCTTCTGATGACCGCCCGTCCGGACGCAGTGCTCATTCGCTTGAGAAATCCATGTTTCCGCTTTCTTCTCCTGCGCTTCGGCTGATATGTCCTCTTCATATACTTCCCTTTCCCACTTTTGTGTTAGAATATAAAAAAAGTATACCTCAAAAAAATTAATAATGTCAAGATAAGCTGCCCTTTTGCCGCTTAAAATAACTTTTCCGCTCCTTCCTGAAGATTGCAGCGTCAGGGTAAATCTGTTAAGATATTATTTACTGTTACCTTAATATAAACTCATCTCAACAGTTATCCACAGCCTGTTGTTGATAACTGTATCGTTTTGTGTATAACTTGGCGATACCCCTTCAAATTTCAGCAGGGAGGTATTATCTTGCCCGGCAATATTTCCACACTCTGGTATGCGATCCTTGCTGAAATAGGCAAGGAGATCAGTAAACCCAGTTTCGAAACCTGGTTTACCTCAACCCATCCGGTTTCACTGAAAGACCACTGCCTTGTTGTCGCTGTGCCCAACGATTTTACCCGGGAGTGGCTCCAGAACAGATACCGCGATATTATTCAGGAAAAGATGAACGAGATCACCTCGGAAAATTATGATCTTCAGTTTGTCGTCTCCGCTGACTTTATCGATTTTGAGGAGAACAATGAAGAGACCGCCGCCGCTGTCTCCCCCACCGTTGCCGCCGGGAAAGAGTGGAAAGATCAACCGTCTCTCTTTAATCCCCGCTATACTTTCGACAGCTTTGTCGTCGGCGCCTGCAACCGTCTTTCCCACGCCGCTTCTCTGGCGGTGGCCAAAACACCGTCGAAGGCGTACAATCCATTTTTTATCTACGGCGGTGTCGGGCTGGGCAAGACACACCTTTTACATGCCATCGGTCAGTATATTTTTAATAATCATCACTACAAAAATATCCTGTACTGCTCTTCCGAAAAATTCACCAACGACTTCATTAACGCTATCCGGGATAACAAAACCGCCGAATTCAGAAACTGTTACCGCAACATAGAGGTGCTGCTCATCGACGATATCCAGTTTCTGGCGGGGAAGGAATCAACTCAGGAGGAGTTTTTTCACACCTTCAACACCTTGCATAACCTCAACCGCCAGATCGTTGTCTCCAGCGACCGCCCCCCGAAAGAGATCCCCACGCTGGAAGATCGTCTGCGCTCACGTTTTGAATGGGGCCTGATCACCGATATTCAGTCCCCTGATTTGGAGACCAGAATCGCCATCCTCAGAAAGAAAGCGCTGACGGAAGATCTGGATATCTCCAACGAGGTGATTCATTACATCGCCTCAAATATCGAGAATAATATCCGTGAGCTCGAGGGAGCCTTGATCAGGATCGTGGCCTACGCCTCCCTCGCTGATTCGGAAATAGATCTGGAGCTCACTGACGAAGCGTTGAAAAATGTTCTTTTTACCTCCCAAAAGAAGGTCTCTTTGCAAAAAATCATTCAGACCACGGCCGCACATTTCAATCTGACCCCGGATGATCTTTGCGGGAAGAGAAGGACCAGAGACATCGCTCAGGCCAGACAGGTGGCCATGTATCTGGCCCGCGATCTCACCGAACACTCCTTGCCGAAGATCGGGGAGGAGTTCGGCGGCCGCGATCATACCACTGTTCTTTATGCCGTCAGGAAAATAGAGAAAGGGATCAAGAGCAACAGCGAAGAGAAAATTGTCGTCGATCTGATCAAAAGTGAAATTGCGGAAAACCGTTGAGCAAGTTATGGACAAACTGTCCCGCTGCATTTTTCTCCACAGCGAGACGGCAGTATTCAAGAGCTTGTCCACATCCTTTCGCCGAAGTTGATCTATCAGGTTGGCCTTATTCTTTGTTTTTAACATATTCCACAGCCCCTGTTATGACTGTTAATTTTAAATATAGCTTAGCTCTAGATTTCTAGACTGTGGAAAAATAAGAAGGCGGTGAGCTGATGTCGATTATTTTATCAAAGGATAACCTGTACCGCTCTTTGGAGATTGTCGGAAAAGCTTTAACCGGGGATTCCCCCATTCAGGCCCTTAACAATATTCTCATGGAGAGCGATTCCCGACAATTGATCCTTTCCAGCACCAATCTGGAGCTGGAGATTAAAGTTGTCCTTTCCTACGAAGGAGACGAACCGGGCAGCGTTTTGATTCCCGGGAGGCTGACCGATATTGTTCGTCTGTTGCCGGCGGAGGAGGTGCAGCTGGATCTCAATCCGGACAACCTCCATATTGCCGTTAACAGCGGCCACTCCAGTTACAACCTGTTCGGCTCCGATCCTGCTGATTTTCCCCGCATCGAAGAAAGCTCACCTTCCGGCGGTGAGGGGATCACCGTGGACTCCGCGGCGCTCAAGGAGATCTTGAAGATGGTCGTCTTTGCCGCCTCTGCGGAAGAGACCAGGCCGGCGTTCAACGGGGTTCTCTTTGAATTTGACGGTAATCGCTGGAGCCTGATATCCTCGGATACATACCGCCTTGTCCTGAAAAGTATCGGCGATCAGGGATGGAACTTTCCCCCCGCCCGGTGCCTCGTCCCGGCCAAGGCGCTGCGGGAACTGTTACGGGTTCTCGATATGGGCGCTGAGGAAGTGACCTTGTTCCCGAGCAAGGATAAGCTTGTCTTCAAATTTTCCTCGGTCTATTTTGCCGCCAGGCTGCTCAATGAGAAATATCCGGATATCAGCTCGGTGATTCCAGAGCAGTACTCCACCAGGATTGTCCTGCCCCGCCATGACCTGATCGATTCAGTCAGCCGGGCCACCCTGTTGGCCGAAGGGCCGAACAGTGCCATTCAGCTCGATGTGGCCGACAGCGGGATGACGGTGCGCGTCTCCTCACAGATCGGGCGCATGGAAGAGACTGTCCCTGTGGAGAAAGAGGGGGAGGAGATCGACCTGCATATAAACTCTCGCTTTGTCATGGATATCCTCAAGGCGGCCTCCGCAAAAGAGATCATTATTGATTTTCACGGCAAGAGCGGTCCCGTCATCTTCCGGCTGCCCGATGATGACAACTATCTGTATCTGGTCTTGCCGATCAAGATGAACTGATCCCAGGGTGTGTCCAAATAATGTATCTCACGACCCTGAACCTGTTCACCTTTAGAAACTATCGCCGGCAGGAGTTAACGTTTCATCCCCGGATCAATATCTTTAGCGGATTGAATGCCCAGGGGAAAACAAATCTCCTGGAGGCGGTCTACTTCTTGACCGTTTCCCGTTCATTTCGAACCAACCAGGAATCCGATCTGCCTTCCTTCGGGAGCGACTCCTTCAGCCTGAAGGGGGCTCTGCAAAAAAAAGGGGAGCGCAGCGGGATCGAACTGTACTACCGGGTTTCCCGGGCTCTGCGCATTGTGTTGAACGGCAAAACTGTTCCACGAAGCGAATATATCTATCGCCATCCCGTGGTTATCTTTACACCGGATGATCTGCTGCTGATCAAGGAGGGGCCGGCCCGCCGCCGCCGCTTTCTCGATACGGAAGGTTCGCGGCTGAAGCCGCTCTACCTTCGCCGCCTGAGGGATTATTCACGGGTGCTGCGGCAGCGCAACCGCGTTTTAAAGGAGAGACGCAGCGGCCGCATTGTCGATTATTCTCCCATGGAGCCCTGGGACGAGGCCCTGGTGAAGCTTGGCGGGATCATTGTCCGGGAGAGGATCAAGCTGCTGGAAGCGCTCCAAACGCAGGCCCGGCCTCATTATGGCGCCCTCTCGGGGGGAGGGGAGTCCCTCTCGCTGCACTATCGGCCGACCATAAAATATGGCGATGATCCCGCTTTCATCGAACAATCTTTTCAGGAACAGCTCAGAGAGGGTTACCGTACCGAGCTGCGCACCGGATCGACGATGACCGGACCCCACCTGGACGACTTTGCCGTGACCATCAACGGGGTCGACGCCCGGAAGTTCGCCTCGCAGGGGCAGCAGCGCAGTGTCGTGCTTTCGTTAAAGATAGGCGAAGTCGAGCTCTTTAAGAAGACCGGCGAGGAGACCATTCTGCTCCTGGATGATATTTTTTCGGAGTTCGACGAAAAGAGAAGCGCTCACCTGTTGCAGTTTTTAAGTGAAAGGGAGGGGCAGTCTTTTATCACCACCGCATCGCCGCAGTGGGCCGGCGGGGGGCGCCGGCTCCGCCGAGCCAGGGCTTTTTCGGTGCATGGGGGGAAGATTAGGATTGATTGAGCTGGGGCAGATTATCAAGCAGGTACTGGAAAGAAGAAAAATGTGGCGGCAATATCGCCAATGCCTTATAATAGATCAATGGGACCAGCTGGTTGGCCCCAGGATCGCCGCAGTGACCAGCGCCCGGCGGGTTGATCGAAAAATACTCCGGGTCAGGGTGAGTGATTCAACGTGGGCCTATCACCTGACCCTGTTGAAACCTCAACTGATTGAAAAAATAAACCGGCATGCCGGTGAAAACGTCGTTAAGGACATTTTTTTTCAGATCGGAACCGATAACGGATCCTGATCGAATAAAATTAAGCGCCCGGAAAGGTGTCGCATGTATATTCATATTGGAAACACCCAGATCGTCTTTAAAAAAGAGCTCATCGGTATCTTCAAGATGAATCTTCGGGAAAACCCGGTGAACAAGCAATTTCTTGAGTCGGCCAATGGTGAAGATTTTACCAGAAACACCGAGTTGAAACGCTATAAATCTTTTATTCTTACCGATGGCGATCTGCTGTTCTCTCCGATAGTACCGACCACTCTGGCACGCAGAGAAAAAAGGAACAGATGAATTAATCCGTTGAAGGATCGGGCTTGAATAGTTGGTGAGGCCAATCAAGCAGAAGTGGAGGTATGTAATGAGCGGAAAGAATTCCGAGGTCAATTCTAAGGAGTACGGAGCGGATCAGATTCAGGTACTGGAAGGTCTGGAGGCGATTCGCCGCCGTCCGGGCATGTATATTGGGTCAACGGCAAGCCCGGGGCTGCACCACCTTGTTTTTGAGGTAGTCGATAACAGCATCGATGAGGTGCCCTACGGGTGCAAGAATATCACAGTGTGGATTCATCCGGATAACAGTGTCACGGTCACCGATGACGGCAGAGGGATACCGGTGGAGGATCACCCGGTGCAAAAAAGGCCTGCTGTAGAGGTTGTCTTGACCACCCTGCACTCCGGGGGAAAGTTCAATCAGGAAAGCTACAAAGTGGCCGGCGGACTGCACGGTGTCGGCATTTCTGTGGTTAACGCTCTTTCCGCCTGGCTGGTGGTGGAGATATATCGCAACGGGAAGAGCTACCGGCAGCGCTTTGAAGAAGGGGAAAAGGTCACCGGGTTGGAGGTGACGGGAAAGAGCACACGAACGGGAACTAAAATATCCTTCCTCCCGGACCCCAAAATATTTGAGGAGATCAATTTTGAGAACGAAATTATTATCCAGCGGCTGCGCGAACTGGCTTTCCTGAATCGGGGCACAAAGTTGATCTTTCATGATCTGCGCCGTGATCTGACAGAAAGTTATAAATATGACGGCGGGATCAATCAGTATGTCACCTATTTAAATCAGGGAAAAGATGTTGTTCCGCGAAAGCCGATCCATATCAGCCGCCCGATCAACAGTTTTCAGATAGAGATGTCGCTCCAGTATCAGAGCGGCTACAGCGAAACAATCTATACTTATGCCAACAATATTCATACCAAAGAGGGGGGCACCCATGAGCAAGGCTTTAAAGCCTCGCTCACCCGCCTGATCAACGATTATGCCCGCCGGAAAGGGCTGCTCAAGGAGAACGAGAACAATTTTACCGGGGACGATATCCGCGAGGGGCTCACCGCCATCCTGAGCGTCAAACTCCATGAGCCCCAGTTTGAGGGCCAGACCAAAACCAGGCTCGGAAATAGCGAGATCCGCAGCGCAGTCGATACGGTTTGCTACGAAGGGGTGAACACTTTTCTTGAGGAAAACCCCTCCACCGCTCGCCGAATTGTCGATAAGGCCATCCGTGCGGCGCGGGCTCGCGAGGCTGCGCGCAAGGCAAGAGAGCTCACCCGGCGGAAAAACGCCCTCGAGTTCACCAATCTGCCGGGGAAACTGGCTGATTGCAGCAGCAAGGATCCGGGGGAGAGCGAGCTGTTTCTGGTGGAAGGCGACTCCGCCGGCGGCTCGGCCAAGCAGGGACGGGACCGCCGCATTCAGGCCATTCTGCCCCTTCGCGGGAAGATTCTCAACGTGGAAAAAGCGAGGCTGGATCGGATTCTGGCCAACGAGGAGATCCGCACCATCATCAGCGCTGTCGGCACGGGCATCGGTGAAGATTTCAATCTGGAAAGGCTGCGCTACCACAAAATAGTGATCATGACCGACGCTGATGTGGACGGCTCACATATCCGGGTCCTCCTGCTGACCTTCTTTTATCGCTTTTTGCCGGAGCTGGTGGAAAACGGCTTTATCTATGTGGCCCAGCCGCCGCTCTACAAGGCCAAGAAAGGGAAACGGGAGCGTTATCTGTACCGCGATGCAGATCTGGAGAAGCTGCTGGAGGAATGGGGCCGCGACGGGATTCAGGTGCAGCGCTACAAGGGTCTCGGAGAGATGAATGCAGATCAGCTGTGGAGCACGACGATGAATCCGTCGACCCGTTTTATCAAGCGTGTCGAGCTCATCGATGCTCAGGAGGCGGATCGTATCTTCAGCGTGCTCATGGGCGACCGGGTGGAGCCGCGCCGCCGCTTCATCGAAGATCACGCCAATCTGGTGCAAAATCTGGATATCTAGCCGGCGGGCCGGTCAGTTCTGCCGGGAGAAAGGGTTGATTTCATCCCGGCCGCAGGCCCGCCACGATCACCTGTCGGGGGAGAGAGCCTTACATGGAAGAGAAGAAAAGAATTGTTCCAGTCAGCGTTCATGAGGAAGTAAAAAGATCATTTCTCGATTATGCCATGAGCGTTATCGTCAGCAGGGCGCTGCCTGATGTGAGAGACGGGTTTAAACCGGTTCACCGGCGGATTCTTTACGCCATGATGGAGATGGGATCAACTCCGGACAAGCCTCACCGTAAGTCGGCGCGCATAGTCGGTGAAGTGCTCGGCAAGTACCATCCCCACGGCGATACCGCTCTCTACGATGCGATGGTCCGCCTGGCCCAGGAATTTTCCACGCGGTATCCCCTGGTGGACGGGCACGGTAATTTCGGTTCTCAAGATGGCGATGCGGCGGCGGCAATGCGCTACACGGAAGCGCGTCTTTCACCGCCGGCGCTGGAGCTGTTGCGGGATCTGCACAAGGAGACCGTCGACTTCCGTCCCAATTTTGACGAAAGTTTGCAGGAGCCGGTGGTGCTTCCGGCGCGCTTTCCCAACCTTCTGGCAAATGGATCATCCGGCATCGCCGTGGGGATGGCGACCAATATACCGCCTCATAATTTGGGCGAATTGGTCGATGCCCTGCATCTGCTGATCAGCCGTCCCGAGAGCTCTGTAAAAGAGCTGCAGGCTCTTGTCAAAGGGCCCGATTTCCCCACGGGAGGGCTCATTGTCGGTTATGACGGCATTAACAAGGCTTACCGGAACGGCCGGGGGATTATCCGGGTCCGGGGCCGTCTATTCATCGACAAAAAAGAGAAGAACCGCGAACATATTGTCATTACCGAGCTCCCCTACCAGCAGAACAAGTCGAGGCTGGTGATGCGGATTGCCGATCTGGTCAAGGAGAAAAAGATCGAGGGGATTACCGATCTGCGGGATGAATCCGATCATACGGGGGTGCGCATCGTTATGGAGATCCGCCCCGGTTTTCAGTCGCAGCTGATCATCAACCAGCTTTATCAATATACCCCGCTGCAGCAGACCTACGGCATCATTATGCTCGCTTTGGTCAACGGGGAACCGCGGGTGCTCAACTTAAAAGAGATGCTCACCTGCTATCTGGACCATCAAAAAGAGGTGGTGGAAAGGCGGACCCGCTTTGATCTGAAGAAAGCGGAGGAGCGGCTTCATATTGTTGAAGGGCTCAAGATCGCTCTTTCCCGACTTGACGAGGTCATCGCCCTGATCCGCAAGTCCCCCGACGGTCCCAGCGCGCGGCAAGGTTTGATGGATCTTCTGGCCATCTCGGAAAAACAGGCTCAGGCCATTTTGGATCTGCGCCTGCAGCGCCTGACCCGGCTGGAGCAGTCGAAACTGGAAGAGGAGCACCGGGAGCTGTTGGAAAATATTTCCCATCTGCGCCGCGTGCTCGAGGATGAGTCGCTCCTGATGAGCATCATCGGCGAGGAGTTGCAGGAGATCAGGGAGAGATATGCTGATGAAAGGCGCACCCAGATCGTCGCCGAAGCGGGCGATTTCGAGCTGACGGATCTGATCCTGGAGGAGGATGTTGTCATTACCATAACGGACCGCGGCTATATCAAAAGGCTGCCGGCGGCAACATACCGCAGCCAGCGCCGTGGCGGCAAGGGCATTGTCGGCATGCAGATGCGCAAAGACGATCTGGTGGAGCAGTGCTATTTTGCCTCCACCCATCACAAACTGCTCTGTTTCAGCAATCGGGGCCGGGTTTATCTGCTGAATATTTACGAGATCCCGGAAGCAACACGGCAGGCCCGGGGCATGCCCATGGTCAATCTGCTTCCTCTGGAGAAAAAAGAGTATATTACAGCCAGTCTGCCCATCGGTGAATATGAAGAGGATAAATATCTGGTTGCCGTAACCGCGCACGGGTATATTAAGAAAACGCCGCTGCGGGATTATCGCAACACCAGAAAGACAGGGCTCATCGCCATCGCTCTGGCAGACGATGACGAGCTCATCTCGGTGAATCTGACCACCGGTTCGGAAGAGATCATTGTCGGCACCGACGAAGGTTATTTTATCCGTTTCGCCGAAACGGACGTTCGGCCCATGGGCCGGGCTGTCCGCGGGGTCAGAGCGGTATCCCTGGATCCGCCGCACCTGGTCATCGGCGCCGATCTGGTGAGCAATGGTAAATTTGTGCTCATGGTCTCCGCTTCCGGCTACGGTAAGAGAGTTTCCCTGGATGATTTCAGGGCGCAGCGGCGTGCCGGGCGGGGTCTGGTGGGGATGAAAATTTCACACGAGAGCGGCTCCTTGACCGGATTTATGGTGATGAGCGAAGAGGCGGAGGACTTTATCATTGTCACCGCCGAAGGGCAGGTCATCCGCCAGAAGACAGCGGAGGTTCCGCTGATGCGCCGCTATGCCCGCGGGGTTATCCTGATCCGCCTTGACGAAGGGGATCACGTCGTTGATCTGATCAGCCTCCCTGAAGAGGAGGGCAGGTAACCTTGCTTCGGCGCCGGTTTGGCGGGCTTCTGCTCGCCGCTTTTGTGCTGTTTTCTGTGCCCGGGTGTGGTTTTGAACCGGGGCTGGGCGAAGAGCAGGTCCTCCCCCTGAGTGCCGATCTTATCGTCATCGGCGACGGCGTCGGCGGATTAACCGCCTCCCTGGAGGCTGTCCGGCAAGGCGCCGCGGTGCTCCTATTTGTTGAGGAACCCCTTGCGGAGGGCCGGTTCTGGGAAGAGGGGGCTCTCCACCCCAAGGAGGCGGAGGCAGCCGGGGCCGGGACACTCCAGGAAGCGCTCGCCGCTTGCGGACGGGGTCGCGGAAAGGGATGGCACTATGAGCTGCTCTCGCAGAATGCGGCCGGGGCTCTGGCCTGGCTTTCCCGGGAGACGGGTTTACAGATGCTCCCCGGGGAGGGTTTCAGATATTTGCCGGATAATCTTTTCAGCGTTCACCCCCACCGGTGCCTGAGGGAGACGGCAGTGCAGGAGGGGGTTCGCTTAATCGCCGGAGTGGAGCTGAAGGAGCTGCTCTTCGGCGCCGGGGGCGAAGCTGCCGGCGTTAGCTTTTGCGATCCCGCCGGTCAGCTCAACGAGGCTTACGCCCCGGCGGTGATCCTGGCGGACGGCGGTTTTTTGGGCAATCCGGCGAAGATGGCGGAGCTGGCTCCGGAGGTGACTGCGGCTTCCTGGAGGGAAGAAAGCCGGGGCGGCGGCCTGGAACTGGCCCGCGCCGCCGGTCTGGATCTGGTGGACGAATCGTTGTTTTCATATGCGCTTGCCCGGGAAACGGAAGCGGGATGGGCTCCGGTGGAGCCGCCGCCGGAAACTTTGCTCATTATCGACGGGCAGATAGTGCCCTGTTCATCATATCGGGAAAGTGATCTGGTGGAGCTGCTCAGGGGAACTCCCCCGGGAAGCGGTTATCTGCTTTTGCCCGGGGACAGAGTGGAGGAGGCGCCGGACTGGATCCGCTACAGCGGCATTGTTTCTTTCCTGGAGGACGTTCAGCTCGATCTGCCGGAGCTGAGGCGCCGTTTCAGGAATCCGGAAACGGTTTTTTGGGGCTGCCCGGTGAAACCGGCGGCAGCGTACTGCCTGGGCGGTATTGCCGTGGAAGAAGCGGGCCGGGTGCTGCGGGACGGCAAGGCGGTGGGAGGGCTTTACGCCCTCGGGGAGACGGCGGGAGGGCTCAACGGAGAGGCGGTCATGCCCGGAGCGGCGCTCACTGAAGCGCTGGTCTGGGGACGGCTTCTGGGCGCTGCGGCGGTCGACCGGCTGAGCGATCACTAAAAGATCTTCTGGTTAAATCGGGGGAGGCTGCGATGAGCGAAAAGAGAACTGTTGGCATAACTGATACTACCTTGCGCGACGCCCACCAGTCCCTTCTGGCGACGCGGATGCGCCTGGAAGAGATGATCCCTGCGGTGGAGCTGATGGACAGCGTCGGCTACCATTCCCTGGAGGTGTGGGGAGGGGCCACTTTCGATGCGTGCATGCGATTTTTGGATGAAGATCCCTGGGAGAGGCTCCGCCGCCTCCGCCACCTGTTTAAGCGGACCAGGCTGCAGATGCTCCTGCGGGGTCAGAATATCGTCGGATACCGCCATTATGCCGATGACGTCGTCCGGGAATTTGTGAAGCGGGCGGTTAAAAATGGCATCGATATCATCCGGATCTTCGATGCCCTGAACGATCCGCGCAATATGGAGCAGGCCATGGAGGCGACCAGGGAAGAGGGCGCGCACGTGCAGGCGGCACTGAGCTATACGATCAGCCCGCTGCACGATATTCCCCACTTTGTTGAACTGGCCGCCGTGCTCAAGGGGATGGGTGCCGACTCCATCTGCATCAAAGATATGGCCGGCCTGCTGGCACCCTCCGATGCTTATGCTCTGGTGCGCCGGCTGAAAGCGGAGGTCGGTCTCCCTGTTCAGCTGCACTGCCACTACACCAGCGGAATGGCTTCGATGTCTTACCTGAAAGGGATTGAGGCCGGAGCCGATGTTGTCGATGTGGCCTCCGCCGCTCTCTCGCTGGGAACAAGCCAGCCCCCTGCGGACAGCATCGTGGCGGCGCTGCAGGGCACACCCGCAGACACGGGGCTGGATCTGCGGCTTCTCGCCCGCATCAGCGAATATTTTAAGGAGGTCGCCGGGAGCTACGAGATCCCCCGCGATGTGATCATGGGGGTGGATACAAATGTTCTCCGCTACCAGGTTCCCGGGGGAATGATCTCCAACCTGACCTCGCAGCTGGCCGATCAGCAGGCTCTTGATCTGCTGCCGCAGGTTCTCGAGGAGGTTCCCCGGGTCCGGGCCGACCTGGGCTATCCGCCCTTGGTCACCCCAAGCAGCCAGATTGTCGGAACACAGGCGGTCGTCAACGTGCTCCTGGGGGAGCGCTACAAAATGGTTTCTACGGAACTGAAAAATTATCTGCGCGGTCTCTACGGGCGGCCGCCGGGGGAGGTTAACCCGGATATTTTGCAGCAGGTTCTGGGCGATGAACAGCCCGTTACCGTCAGGCCGGCCGATCTGCTGGAGCCGCAGCTGCCGGCAGCCCGGCGGGAAATTGCCGAATATATGACCGGAGAGGAAGATCTGCTCTCATATATTCTATTTCCCAATGTGGCCCTTGATTTTTTCAAGAGGCGCCGGGGGCTGCTGCCCCCGCTGTCCCACCAAAAACAGAAGGGCGCCTCCAAACCGGAGCGCTCAACCGGAGCAGAGTTGGATTTGGCGCGTTTTTCTGAGGTTGAGGCGCAGCTGGTGCGGCGCGACGGCGACAACCTCGTCTATCCCGTCTAGCGGGTCCGCGCCGGGGCTGCTGTTTTCAATTGTATTTGGTTCAGCTATAATAGAGCATACATCAACAGACTCCGGGAGGATGACCCCGGCGGCTATTTTTTGATTTGACGATACCGGCTGCGCAGCAGCACGGAGGAGGCGATTATCAATGAAAAATTATACCAGCGAAGCGATCCGCAATATTGCTCTGATCTCTCATGGAGGTGCCGGAAAAACCTCGCTTGCCGAGGCCCTTCTTTTTACCAGCGGCGCGGTCAACCGCCGGGGCACTATTGAAACGGGCACCACGACCACGGATTACGATCCCGATGAGACCAAGAGGCAGGTTACCATCAACGTGGGGCTGGCTCCCCTGGAATGGGACGGCGTGAAGATCAATCTCCTGGACACGCCCGGGTATTTTGATTTTATCGGGGATCTCATCGGCGCCCTTCGCGTGGCCGATTGCAGTGCCGTGGTGGTGTGCGCTGTCTCCGGGGTTGAAGTGGGCACCGAAAAGGTGTGGCAATATGGCGATGATTTCAGCCTGCCCCGGATCGTTGTGGTGAACAAGCTTGATCGTGAAAATGCCAATTTTGAAAGCGCCCTGGAGCAGCTGCAGAAACATTTTGGGCTAAATGTTGTTCCCGTGCAGCTCCCTGTGGGCAAGGAGGAGCATTTCAAGGGGATCGTCGATCTCATTGAAGAAAAAGCATACTTCTTCTCCGATGACGGCAAAAAAGCGGAGCCTCGGGAGATTCCGGAGGAGCTGCGCGAAGAGGCTGCCGCGATGCGGGAGAAACTGATTGAAGCGGTCGCCGAGACCGATGATGAACTGCTCCTCAAATATCTGGAAGGCGAAACGCTCGATAACGAGGAGATCAGCAAGAGTTTGCGCCGCGGTATTCTCGAGCGCAAGGTCACTCCGGTCCTCTGCAGCTCCGCCGCCACCAATCTGGGCAGCGGTCCACTCCTCGATTTTGTGAAGGATTTTCTGCCTTCACCGCTTGATCGGGGTGAGGTTGGGGGGATCCTTCCGGAAAATGGGGAGGAGCTTACCCGGAGCCCATCGCCGGAAGAGCCCTTCTCTGCGCTGGTCTACAAAACCCTGGCCGATCCCTATGTCGGCCGGATCAACTATTTCCGGGTCTATTCGGGCGTACTCAAGCCCGACTCGCAGATGTACAATGCGAACAAGGGTAAAAATGAAAGAATCGGTCAGGTTTTTTCCATGCGCGGCAAAAACCAGATTCCCATGGAGCAAGTGGTGGCCGGTGATATCGCCGCCGTGGCCAAGCTTCAGCAGACCGCCACCGGCGATACGCTCTGCGATCGCACGAGCCCGTTTCAGTTCCCGCCCATCGACTTTCCCGATCCGGTGATCTCCTTTGCCGTGGAGCCGAAGACGAAAGG
>JAAZIG010000149.1 GCA_012510325.1 Bacillota bacterium | reverse complement strand
GCTCGATGTGGTCACCTTTTCCTGGCAGAAGGTGCTCGGCGGGGAAGCCGCTCATGGAATGCTGGTCCTCTCTCCCCGCGCTGTTCAGCGCATTGAAGGGTATGATCCGCCCTGGCCGCTCCCGAAGATTTTCCGCTTAAAGGAAGAGGGCAAGCTGATTCGCAGTCTTTTTGAGGGCTCGACGATCAACACCCCGTCGATGCTCTGCAACGAGGACTATCTGGCGGCCCTGGAATGGGCCCGCGCCATCGGGGGGCTCCCGGCCCTGATTCGCCGCAGCGAGGGCAATCTGGCGGCGATGTCCGCATTCGTCGACTCCCGTGACTGGATCGATTTTCTGGCTGTCGACCCGAAGATCCGCTCCAACACCAGCGTCTGCCTGACGCTGGCGCTGAACCCGGAAAAGATTAAGAAAATGATCAGCCTTTTGGAAGAGGAGCAGGTCGCCTTCGATATCGCTTCCTACCGCGAGGCGCCTGCGGGCTTGCGCTTCTGGTGCGGCGCCACCGTCGAGCGCTCCGACCTGCAAAGGGCGCTGCAATGGCTTGAATGGGCCTACGGCGAAGTGAAATAAATTAGATAGCTTCAAAAGATTGAACATGTGACGGGCTGGTCGAAGCGCCGGTCACATATTTTTAAGGGCATCACTCGTGGGACTGCGGGAGGGCGCCTCTATCTGCCGGCAGCGGCAGGGACACGGGCTTTCCGGGGTCAGATCTTGACCCATTTATTTTCGATGCTCTTGGCCAGAATGAATCCGGCGACAAAGGCGACCGCCGGGTTTATCGCCAGGGAGAGGGCGGCGACTGCGAGGATGATATAGAAATCCTGGCGCTGCTCGATCTTTTTGGCTGCCGAGGCCAGATCGATTCCGCTGTAAAACAGGAGGCAGCCGAGGGCGGCCTCGGGGATGAGGGCAAAGAGCCCGGCGCCGTCTTTCCCCAGAAACAGCCCCACCGCCAGCAGAACCGCTCCGATGACATAAGAGGTATAGCCTGTTCTTCCCCCGAAGCGGTGGTGGGCGGCGACCCCGCCGGCTCCGTGGCACATCATATATCCGCCCAAAGGCGACGAGATCAGGTTGGCCGCGCCCATGGTGAGGCATAGATTGCGGTCATTTACCCTGGCGGCACGGGTGCCGTAGAGCTCCCGGGAGAGCGCCGAGGTCACCAAAACGGCGTTGGCCAGGGTCAGGGGCAGCTGCGGCAGGGCGGCGAGGAAAAAACCGCGGTTGAAATCGGAAACGGCGGGGAGGGCCAGCTCGGGCAGGTGGAGGCCCAGAGAGATGGCAGGCAGGGGCAGTCCGCGGTGGATCAGGAAATTCAGGGCCACCCCGGCCAGCACCGCCGCGATGGCTGCGGGAAAACGTTTGCTGTTGAGCAGGGGCAGCATCAGCAGCAGGATGGGCCAGCCGATGAGCGGTTCGGTAGCAATGAGTTTGACCCCGAGCACGGCCAGGGAGAGCCCCAGGCCTACCTGAATGCCGCTGATTACCGCCGCCGGCGTGATCCGCCCGATAACATCGATCAACCCGGTCAGCCCAAGCAGTACCAGCACCGCGCCGACGATGAGTCCCGCCGCCGCCACTTCGCCGGGGGTAAGCTTGTGAATGAGCACCGCCGCCGAGGCTACTTTCATCGGCTGGACGGCCATGGGGATCCGGTAAAACCAGCCGCAGAAAATATAGAAGATCCCGAAGCCGGTAAAGATACTCGCCGGGTTAAATCCGGCAACGGAGATGGCCCCGAGGACATAGGGCAGAAAGGTGCCCAGATCGCCGATCGATCCGGAGATCTCACCCATGAAACCGCTCTTATTCTTCTTTGGCAAACCCCTTCAGCTCCTTGGCAAGCAAATTAGTTCCGATGAGCTTTCTGTTCACCGGAGGCGGTTACTTGCCTTTAAATTGCGGAGCCCTCTTTTCCAGAAAAGAGATCATCGCTTCAGTCAGATCCTCTGAAGGCAGGATCATGGCGCTGCGGGCGGCGACATATTCAAGGCCCTCGGCAATGCCTTTGCCCCGGCAGTAATTGAGGACCTCTTTGGCTCCCTGGACCGCCAGCGGTGCCTGGGCGGCGATCTCCAGAGCGAGCTCCTCCGCACCCTGCAGCAGCGATTCCTTGTCCGGGTAAACTTCGTTGACCAGATTTATCGCTTTGGCCCTCTCGGCATCGACGAAGCGGGCGGTAAAGGCAAGCTCCCTGGCGATGCCCTGACCGACAATATGGGGCAGCCGCTGAAGGACGCCCAGATCGGCGATGAAAGCGAGCGCCGCCTCCCGAAGCGAAATCTGGGCATCCGCTGAAGCGAGGCGGATGTCGCAGGCGGCACCTAAGTCGAGAGCGGCGCCGATGCTGTAACCGTGAAATGCACAGATCACAGGCTTGACACACTTTTCAATGGTGTTCAGGGACTCCTGCAGGGGGAAGATTGCTTTGAACAGCTGGGTGATACCCCTGGCGCTCCGGTCCCATTCCGCCAGTGTCGGGATCATCGGTCCCATCTCTACAAGATCTATGCCTGCAGAGAAATCTCTGCCTTCACCGGTGATAATAGCGGCCCGGATCTCTTCGTCGGCGGCAATATCATTAAAAATGGGGACAATCTCTTCCCAAGCCTGCGGACCCATGGCATTTCTCTTTTCCGGTTTGTTCAGGAACACCCAGGCAAGAGGCTTCTTTTTCTCCACCCGGTAGAAAGCGTACGTCGACGGGCTCATCAAACCCCTCCTTGTCACAAGATAACGTTTAAAACTATGGAGCAGCTGCAAACAAGTCCAAATCCGGCGCACCCGCTAACAATAAACTGAAGACTCTGTATAAAATTCATCATAGAAGGAATATTATCCTTTTTTTATCCACCGATATGTTTTTCAGCACCGGCTGCGGAAATTGAGATTGTCTGGAAATGGTGTTAAGATCAAGCAGAAGCTTCGGTAACCGGTTCAGAAGATCATAGAGGAGGTCGCGCAATGAAATTTCTGTTTGTCGGAGATGTTTTCGGTTCCCCGGGACGTTCTTTTTTGAAGGAGATACTTCCGGAGCTGAGTCGTAAATATGAAATAGATCTGACCATTGTCAATGGAGAGAATGCCGCCGGGGGGTTTGGCCTTACCGGAGCGGTGGCGCAGGAGCTCTTTGCCATGGGGGTCGATGTGATCACCTCGGGCAACCATATCTGGAACCAAAAAGATATCTACCGGGTTATCGATACAGAGGAGCGGATTCTGCGGCCGGCAAATTACCCTCCCGGCGCTCCGGGCAGCGGGGCCGGGATCTATGCGGCTGCGGACGGGACCGCCGTGGGGGTGATCAACGTCTGCGGCCGGGTCTTTTCTCCGCAAAATTTCGATTGTCCTTTCAGAACGCTGGATCGGGAAATTGAAAAGATCCGTGCAGTCACCCCCGTTGTCATCGTCGATTTCCACGGTGAGGCCTCCTCGGAAAAGATTGCCGCCGGCTGGCATGTAGCCGGAAGGGTCAGCGCATTGCTCGGGACGCACACCCATGTGCAAACGGCTGATGAGATCATCCTCCCGGGAGGTACTGCCTATATCACCGATGTTGGAATGACCGGCAGCTATGAGGGGGTTATCGGAGCAAAACGTGAAGGTGCGCTGGAGCATTTCTTAACACAGCGCCCGGTCCGTTTTGAACCCTGCCCCGGGAAACAAATAATTGGCGCAATTTGCTGCACCGTGGATTCCGCCGGAAGGGCGGAAAAAATAGAGCGAATCCTGGTCCGGGAGTAGCCGGCGGGGGGGCAACCTGTTGCAACGGGGACTTTATATTGAGAAATTCAAGAATTTTTTCTCTAATCAGCTATCTTTTGCAGGAAAATGTAAAAAGATGTTGAAGATTATAGAAGATATCATTGCCAATATTACTTGAAGACAGATAGTTCCGCCATGAAGCGACAGCGAAATATAGCACTCTGTTGGCAAATGGAGGAACCGATGGACGGTCTGCAAGAAAAAGAATATCGTGCGATCATAGACAATATTCAGGACGGCTATTTTGAGATTGATCTGTCCGGTACCTACATCTATGTCAATTCGGCGTTCTGCCGGCTTTACGGTTACACTAGAGACGAGATCATCGGGATGAATTACCGGGAACTGACGGATGAGGAAAATGCGCGGAAAGCATACCGGGCCTTCAACCAGATCTTTCAAACCGGGATAACCGGCCAACTCATCGATTATGAGGCCATCAGAAAAGACGGTTCCTGGAGGCAGGTGGAGATATCTGCATCTTTGATGCTGGACGATTCCGGTAAGCCTGTTGGCTTCAGGGGCACCTCCCGGGATGTTACCGAGCGCAGGAAGATGGAAGAGCGGTTGCGCCGGTCCGAAGAAAGGTACCGCGCGATCATCGAGAATATCGAGGATGCCTGTTTCGAGGTTGATTTAAGGGGCCGGTTTATCTTTGTTAATGATTCGTTATGTCACAACCTGGGTTATACCCGCGAAGAGCTCATCGGGATGAGTCAGCAGCAGTATGTGGGAAACAATACCGCCAGGGAGCTGTTCGTGCTTTTCAACAGAGTTTATCAGACAGGGGAGCCGGTGCAGGCCTACTCTTTTGAGCTGTCCCGGAAGGATGAGACCAAGGGGTTTTGTGAAATCTCTGTCTCCCTGATCAGGGATAAACAGGGCCGGGCGGTCGGTTTCCGGGGGATTGCCCGCGATATCACCGAGAGGAAAAAACACGAGGAACAGATTCACTATCTGGCCACACACGATGTGCTCACCGGATTGCCCAACCGGAGCATGTTCCAGGAGGTCCTTCAGCATAATATCGACTTTGCTTACCGTTACCGGCAGCAGTTTGCCCTCTTATTTGTCGATCTTGATGGATTTAAAATAGTCAACGATACTTTTGGCCATGAAACCGGCGATCTGGTGCTGGTGGAGTGCGCCCAAAGATTGCGGCAGTCGCTGCGGGCTTCCGACTTTATTGCCCGCCTTGGCGGAGATGAGTTCGTAATTCTGGTCAGAAATGTGACCAACGTGAAGAACCTGACCACCCTGGTCAATAAAATTCTTGCCACTGTCCGGGAAAAGCTCGATATTAACGGGAAAGCGTACTCTCTTTCGGCGAGTATCGGTATCGGCATCTATCCGCAGGACGGTCAGGATAAGCAATCGCTCATGAAAGCGGCGGATCTGGCCATGTATGCTGCGAAAGAGAAGGGGAACAACAACTACCAGTTTTCCTCCATGGAGATAAAAACGCAATTTAGTGAAAGATCCATGTTTGTGGAGAGCCTGCCTCGGGCGATGGAGCGCAATGAGTTCTTTCTCGAGTACCAGCCCAAACTGGATTTAAAGACCGGTGCCATCACCGGAGTGGAG
>JAAZIG010000148.1 GCA_012510325.1 Bacillota bacterium | reverse complement strand
TCCCCGCTTCTTACCGCCGCCGCCGTCACTAGTTCTCACCGTCGAGTTTAAAAATAACTTTTGTGGTAGAATAATGGGTAAGGATGAAAATTTGCCCGGGGATGGTGAGCGGCAGGTGAAATTGAGTGTCTCCGACGTGGCCGTACAGGACAAAAGAGTGCTTCTGCGGGTCGATTTTAATGTGCCCCTTTCCGGGGAACAGGTGGCCGACGATACCCGGATCAGGGCGGCGCTGCCGACAATTGGGCACCTTCTTGAGCGGGGTGCCCGCCTGATTCTGGCCTCCCATCTGGGCCGGCCCCGGGGGGAGGTTCTCCCGGAGCTGCGCCTCGATCCGGTGGCGAGCCGTCTCTCCGAGCTGCTCGGACGGCCTGTCCGCAAACTGGATACGGTCGTCGGGCCGGCGGTGGAGGAGGCGGTAAAGGGCCTCGCCGCCGGCGAGGTGCTTCTGCTGGAAAATCTGCGCTTTGAAAAAGGTGAAGAGGCCAACGATCCCGCTTTCGCCCGGCAGCTGGCGCAGACCGCCGATCTTCTGGTCAACGACGCTTTTGGAACAGCTCACCGCGCTCACGCCTCCACCGCCGGGGTGGCTGCATATATTCCCGCCGTGGCGGGTCTGCTCATGCTCAGGGAGATGGAGCAGCTCTCCCGTTGCCTGAAAAGCCCCGTCCGCCCCATGGCCGCTATTTTGGGGGGAGCCAAGGTTTCGGATAAACTCAAGGTGATCCGCCGATTTCTGGAGCTCGCCGACACCCTGCTGTTGGGCGGAGCGATGGCCAACACCTTTCTTGCCGCCCTCGATTATCCCCTGGGGGCCTCTTTTTATGAAGAGGATCTCATCGGTGAAGCGGAAAAGATCCTCGAGGAGAGCGAAGAGAGCAGCTGCTGCCTGCAGCTGCCGGTGGATCTTGTCGTTGCCCGGGAGCTCAAAGCGCACACCCCGTTCAAAACTGTCCCTGTCGGAGAAGTTGACGAGGGCTGGATGGCCGTCGATATCGGTCCGGAGACTGCGGCCCTGTTCGGCGGAATCGCAGAAGAAGCGGGCACGATTCTCTGGAACGGCCCGCTGGGGGTTTTCGAGATCGCCCCCTTTCACCGCGGCACCGAGGCTGTCGCCCGCGCCGTAGCCGGAAGCGGGGCTTTCTCCATCGCCGGCGGGGGCGACATCGTCGCCGCCCTGGAAGGGCTCGGGCTGGCCGGCCAGATGGGATTCATCTCCACCGGCGGCGGAGCGACCCTCAAATTCTGGGAAGGAGAGCCCCTCCCCGGGATCGCCGCCCTGCGGGACAAATAGATCAAAGGAGTGAGGACTGGAGCATGAAGCTGATCATTGCGGCAAACTGGAAGATGCATAAAACAGCTGCGGAGGCAGCCTCTTTTTGCAATCAATTGATCCTTCAGGAAAAGAAATTTACGGGAGTGGAGGTGCTCGTCTGCCCTCCGTTCACCGCTCTGGCGGCGACGGCGGCGGCGCTGGAAGGGAGCGCCGTCAAGCTGGGCGCCCAGAATATGTCCTGGGAGGAAAAGGGCGCCTATACCGGCGAGATTGCGCCGCGGATGTTGAAGGAGTTTGGAGTGAGCCATGTTATCCTCGGCCATTCCGAAAGGCGCCATATTTTTGGTGAAGACGATACTGTCATCCGGAAAAAACTTGAGCGGGCGCTGCAGGAGGGGCTCACCCCGATTCTCTGTATCGGTGAGACTGAAGCAGAGCGCAGCGCCGGAAAGACCGAGTCGGTCCTGGAGAGGCAGCTGCGGGCAGCCCTGGAGGGGCTCGCTCCGGAGAGCGCCGGGGGGCTGGTGGTCGCCTATGAGCCGGTCTGGGCTATCGGCACAGGTCAGGCGGCTTCCCCCGATGATGCCGCCGCTGCTGCTGCTCTGGCACGTGCTGTTGTCGGTAAACTCTGCGGCCCCGAGGCGGGCAGCACCCTGCGGGTACAATACGGCGGCAGCGTCAACGCCGACAATATCGGCAGCTTTGTCTCCCTCGACCCGGTTAACGGGGCCCTCGTCGGCGGGGCCGGCCTGGAGCCGGACTCCTTTGCCGCCCTCCTCGCTGCAGCGGCGGAGACGGCGGAACGTTGAATCCGCCGGTGGCGCTGGTAATCCTGGACGGCTGGGGTTACCGCAAAGAGTCCTCCGGCAATGCTATTGCCCGGGCGGAGACACCCGGGATGGACAGCCTTTTCGAGCAGTTCAGCTGGTGCCTGCTCGGGGCCGCCGGAGAGGAGGTCGGGCTGCCGCCCGGTCAGATGGGCAATTCTGAAGTGGGCCATCTCAATCTGGGAGCGGGAAGGATCGTTTTCCAGGATTTCAGCCGGATCTCCCGGGCGATCGAGGAGGGCACCTTTTTCGATAATCAGGTCCTCCGGGAGGCGCTGCAGCGGGCGCGAGGTTCCGGCGGGAGCATTCATTTCATCGGCCTGTTCTCCGACGGGGGAGTGCACAGCCACACCGATCACCTGCTGGCTCTGCTCGAGATGGCCGAGCGGCAAAAAGCGGGGCCTGTTTTCATCCACGCCATTCTCGATGGGCGGGATACGCCGCCGGCCAGCGCCCGGCCCTATCTCGAGCGCTTCCACCGCCGCAGCCTGGAGCGGCGGAACGCTTTTATCGCCACCATTTGCGGACGCTACTATGCCATGGATCGGGACAGGCGCTGGGAGCGCCTGGAGAAAGCGTACCGCGCTTATGTGTACGGCGAGGGGAGCCTTTTTCCCGATCCTCGCCAGGCCCTGGAGGAAGCGTACAACCGCGGGGAGACCGATGAGTTTGTTCAGCCGGCGGTGATCACCGGTCCGGATGGACTGCCCCTGACCGTGATCCGGGAAAATGACAGCGTTATTTTCTTTAACTTTCGTCCGGACCGGATGCGGCAGCTCAGCCGCGCCCTCACCGATGAGCAGTTCCCCCACTTTGAGCGCGGCGCGGCGCCGCCGCGGCCGCACGCCGTCACCATGACCGAATATGAGTGGAACCTGCCCCTGCCGGTGGTCTTTCCCCCGGATCACCTCAGCGGGACCCTCGGCGAAATCTTTAGCGCTTGCGGCTATCCGCAGCTGCGCCTGGCCGAGACTGAAAAGTACGCCCATGTCACCTTTTTCTTCAGCGGGGGCCGCGAAAAAATTTTCCCCGGAGAGGAAAGGCTGCTGATCCCTTCACCGAAGGTGGCGACGTACGATCTGCAGCCGGAGATGAGCGCCGCCGGGGTCAGTGCGGCGGCGGTGCAGGCGATCACAGCAGGGAGGCACCGCCTCCTGGTGGTTAACTTTGCCAACGCGGATATGGTCGGGCATACCGGTGATTTTAAAGCGGCGGTAAAGGCGATCGAAGCCGTGGATCGGTCCCTGGACCCGGTGGTGCAGGCAGCCCTGAAAGAAGGCTGGCGGATGGTCATCTGCGGCGATCACGGCAATGCCGAAACGATGCTCGACGAAGACGGCGGCAGGCATACCGCTCATACGCTCAATCCGGTCCCCTGCATTTTGCCCGGAGCCGGGCGGGTGCAGCTGAGGCAGGACGGGCGCCTTGCCGATATCGCCCCGACTATTCTGGAGCTGGCCGGCCTGGAGCAGCCGCCGCAGATGACGGGGCGCAGCTTGATTCTTTAAAGGAACCCGATATCGCTAAAAGGAGAGTATACTGATGGAAGATCGGATTACTGCGCTTAAGGCGCGGGAGATTTTGGACTCGCGGGGCAATCCCACCCTGGAGGCAGAGATTCACCTGCAGGGCGGGTGGCGCGGCAAGGCTGCGGTCCCCTCGGGGGCTTCAACCGGTGCCTTTGAGGCGGTGGAGCTGCGGGACGGCGATGAGCAGCGCTATCTGGGGAAAGGGGTGCTCCGGGCGGTGGCCCACGTCAACGAGCAGATCGCCCCCGCCCTCCTTGGTTTAAGTGTTCTCCGGCAGGGCCATCTCGACGGGATCATGATCGAGCTGGATGGGACGCCCAACAAGGGGAAGCTCGGGGCCAACGCCATTCTCGGCGTCTCCATGGCCGCTGCCCGGGCGGCTGCGGCGATGCTCGACCTGCCCCTGTTCCGCTATCTGGGCGGCTTGCGCGGCACCCTCCTGCCGGTGCCGTTCATGAATATTCTCAACGGAGGCGAGCACGCCGACAACAATATAGATATTCAGGAATTCATGATCGTTCCCGCCGGAGCGGATAGCTTCGCCGGGGCCCTGCAGATGGGCACAGAGATCTTTCATCACCTGAAAGGGATCCTGTCGTCCCGGGGGTTGAGTACAGCGGTGGGCGATGAAGGCGGT
>JAAZIG010000147.1 GCA_012510325.1 Bacillota bacterium | reverse complement strand
GAAATCTTCCATTGTTGAAGATATGGATCTGATCACCGCGCAGGTGGAGATCCCGGCGGTTCATCTCACGGCGACGCTGGAGACGATGGGCGACGCCTATCGCGAACTGGGCAAGCTTTTGGGAATGGAGAAGGAGGCTGCAGTTCTGGCGGACTACTGCGACGAGGTGTACGGCCAGACCAAGGCCCTTGCCGAAAGCATCGGCGAGGAGAAGACCAGCCTGCTCTACTGCAGCGGTGACGACGGGCTCAGCGTGATCGCCCGGGGCTCTTTTCATGCCGAACTCGTCGATCTCCTCGGCCACAATGTCGCCGTGATGGACAATGTGACCAGCAAAGGCACGGGCAATCTGGTCGATCTGGAACAGCTTGTGCTGTGGGATCCTGACGTGATCATTTTTGCCCCTGACAGCGTCTACAGCAGCGTGGCCGATGACCAGGCCTGGCAGGAGATCTCCGCCGTCAGGGAGGGCCGCTACTACGAAGTGCCGGCGAATCCCTACAACTGGATGGGTTTCCCCCCTTCGGTCAACCGTTACCTGGGCATGGTCTGGCTGGCGCAGCTGCTCTACCCGGAGGAGACCGGTGACGACTTCAGGGCCGAGATCTCCAGATACTACGAGCTGTTCTACCACTGCGCCTTGACCGAGGAGCAGTTTCACGATCTCCTGGCCGACTCCCTGCCTCGGGATTGACCGCGGCGGGGCCGCCTGCAGCAAGCGCCGGCGCTGGCAAAGAAAATTGGAAGCGGTCTCCAAATTGAACAGCAGCAAACCGGAGCCTCTGCGGCACCAGGCCGCAGGGGCTTTTTATTTAACCTTCGCTTCATCCGGGCCGGCCACCGCCGGGCTGCCGCTGCCTGCCGGGGCTCATCGCCGCACCGGACAACGGGAGCTTTCAGGCAGAATAAAGAAAAATTGAAATGCCCTTGGCAGGAAAAAGATCAGACGCTGTCAAATAGATATATGATGCTTTCATTTTGCAGGAGGAGCGATTAGCCGGATAGCCGGATGGTTATCTTTGGGCCTGTGGAATCGTTTTTCAAGCGGTGTTTTGCCGGCTGTCTTTTTGTAGGCGCGAGCTGTGTGAAGGTTAACCCCAGGTGTAAGAGCTGAGTTGCAGGGCGATCTGGTAAGCTTATGTAAAAAAAAGGACACGGGAGTGAAGAGGGTATGGTTAATCTTACTATTGATGGGAAGGCGGTAACTGTTCCCGCGGGAACGACCATCCTGGAGGCTGCTCAAAACATCGGTATAGATATACCGCATTTCTGTTACGACAAGGATTTGACAATTTTTGGGGGATGCCGCATCTGTGTGGTTGAAGTGGAGGGAGCGCGTAATTTGCAGGCGTCCTGTTCCACACCGGTGACTCCGGATATGGTTGTCTGGACGGAGTCGGAGCGTGTCGTCAAAGCACGCCGGATGGTCCTGGAGCTGCTGCTGGGCAACCACCCTGTCGACTGTATCGTCTGCGATAAAACAGGCGATTGCCTTTTGCAGGATTACTGCTACCGCTACGGGGTCAAGGAAAGCCCGTTCAGCGGTGAGAAAAAACAGCTGGAGCTTGACCGGGACAACCACCTCATCGAGCGCGATGAGAACAAGTGCATCCTCTGCGGCAAGTGCGTCCAGGTATGCCACGATATTCAGGTTACCGGCACCATCGATTTTGTTGACCGCGGCTTCTATACACGGGTGACCACACCTTTCGATCTTCCGCTTAACCGGGATATCTGCCGCTTTTGCGGCCAGTGTGTCGGCGTCTGCCCCACCGGTGCCCTCGTCAACAAGCAGTTTAAAGGGACCAGACCGTGGGAAGTGACCAAGGTCAGGACCACCTGTCTCTTCTGCGGTGTCGGCTGCAATTTTGATCTGAATGTCAAGGACGGCCGCGTCATCGGGGTAACCCCGACCCCCGAGGCGGTGGTCAACGGCCGCTCCCTGTGCGTGAAGGGGCGTTTCCACAAAGACCTCATCGACAGCCCGGATCGCATCACCACCCCTCTGATCAAGAAAGACGGCAAGTTTGTCGAGGCGAGCTGGGATGAGGCCCTCGATGAGATCGCCTCGAGGTTCAAGGAGATCATCGATCGGGACGGCGCCGATGCCATCGCCGCTTTGAGCTCCGCCCGCTGCACCAACGAGGAAAACTTCCTCATGCAGAAGTTCATGCGCACGGCGGTGGGGACCAACAACGTCGATCACTGCGCCCGAACGTGACACGCTCCCACCGTGGCCGGTTTGGCCACTTCATTTGGTAGCGGCGCGATGACCAACTCCATCGGCGAAATTGAATTCAACGAAGTTCTTTTCATTATCGGGTCCAACGCCACCGAAGCCCACCCCATCATCGGAAATAAGATGAAGCGGGCGGCGACAGTGCGGGGGGCCAAGCTCATCGTGATCGATCCGCGGCAGACCGAGCTGGCCGAGCACTCCACCATCTGGATGCAGCTCACCCCCGGTACCGATATCGCCCTGATCAACGGGCTTATCCACATCATCATCACCGAAGGCTGGGCCGACCGCGACTATATCGCGGAGCGCTGCGAAGGTTACGACGAGATGTGGGCCGTGGTGAAAAATTATCCGCCGGAGCGGGCCAGCCAGATCTGCGGCGTCCCCGTGGAGCAGATGTATGCCGCGGCGGAGCTTTACGCCAAGACGAAAAAAGCCGGCATCTTCTACACCCTGGGGATCACCGAGCATATCACCGGCACCGCCAACGTGATGAGCCTGGCCAACCTGGCCATGGTCACCGGTCATATGGGTGTGGAAAGCGCCGGCGTCAACCCCCTGCGCGGGCAGAATAATGTGCAGGGTGCCTGCGATATGGGTGCTCTGCCCAACGTTTTCTCCGGGTACCAGGCCGTGGCCAATCCGGATCTGGTGGCGAAATTCGAAAAAGACTGGGGCTGCAAGCTCAGCACGGCGAAAGGGCTGACCATCCCCGATATGCTTGACGGAGCCGCCTCCGGACAGGTCAAGGCGATGTATATCATGGGCGAGGATCCGGTGATGACCGATCCCGATGCCAACCACGTGCGCAAAGCGCTGGACAGCCTCGATTTCCTGGTGGCCCAGGATCTGTTCATGAGCGAAAGTGCCCAGTACGCCGATGTCTTTCTGCCGGCAGCCTGCTACGCTGAAAAAGAGGGCACCTTTACCAATACAGAGCGAAGAGTCCAGCGGGTGCGCAAAGCGGTGGAACCGCCCGGACAGGCCCGGGCGGACTGGGAAATTCTCTGCGATCTGTCCCGGCGCATGGGCTACGAGATGCAGTACGACAGCGCTGAAGGGATCTTTGAGGAGGTCGCCCGCCTGACCCCGAGCTACGGCGGGATCACCTATGAACGCATCGACAAGGTCGGGCTCCAGTGGCCCTGCCCGTCGCTCGATCATCCGGGAACGAAGTTCCTGCACGAGGGGACCTTCCCCAGAGGCAAGGGGCTGCTGCAGGGAATCGACCATAAGCCGGCGGCGGAGCTGCCCGATGAAGAGTACCCCATTCTCCTGACCACGGGCCGCAAGCTGAACCACTATAATGTGATGACCCGTTTCTCGGACAGCCTCTTGACGCTCGATCCCCATGAGGAAGCGGAGATCAACCCGGCCGATGCGGCCAAACTGGGACTGCGCGATGATGATGAGATTCGCGTCAGCTCCCGCCGGGGTTCCGTTGTCACCAGGGT
>JAAZIG010000146.1 GCA_012510325.1 Bacillota bacterium | reverse complement strand
TCTATGTGAACCGGTACCGCCTGGAGTTGCTCCAGACGGCCCTGCTCTACACGGTGATCGCCTGGATTTTAACCATCCCCCTGCGGCTCACCTTCCCTGGAGCTCTGGTCAACACTCTTTTGCTTCTGGCGGCAGTTGCTCTGGGGATAGCTTATCTGCTGCTCTCCTCCCGGAAAAACGAAGCATATCTCAGCGCTACCGCCCCGCTGGATCAAAACAGGCTGCGCCGCCATAGCCGGACCGCCTGGCTGCTCTGGGTCCTCTTTGTCGCAGTCACGGCAGCGTTCACCACGGCAAAGCAATTCGGCAGCGAGATCTGGTTTGGCCGGCCCCTGCATTTAGATGGGCCCCACCGCTTCGCCCAGATTGCCGTTTTCTACGCCCTGCCCGTAGTCACCATTGTTCTGCCGCTCCTCTACAGCAAAGCCCGCACCCTGACGGAGAAATACGAGGTGGAAATTAAATGAAAAAGCGGAATATCCTCATCATCGCGCTGCTGCTCTGCGGCCTGGGCGCCCTTGCCCTGGTGGAGGGCTATATCAAGCCGCATCTGAGGACAGAAAAAGAGCGGTACCTGGCCGAGCAGCAAGAACCGCTGACCCACGATTTCGACAGGCTCCTCGAATTCAAGAGCCCCTACATGGGCGATGCCTCCAATCTGGCTAACCTGAACGCCGCCCTTCCGCTGAGCGATATTCAGCGGACCTTCGAGCTCTTTCCTGAAAGCCTGACGGCAGAGATCAGCTATCAGGGTTCCCCCGCTGCCGTGGAAGGCGAACTGTTCTACCGGGCCCTCGTCTATATCGCCACCGCCAATTTCGTGCTCATCGATAACCTGGAGACCCTGGTGCTGAATTTTGGGGAAGATTCCTTGACCGTTTCCCGCTCCGCCGTAGAGCACTGGTACGGCGTTGAGCTGGCCGCCCTGCAGCGGGCGGAAAAGTGGGCGGAGCAGGTGCAGCGGCCCCTGGCCCGTCAGAGCTATGTGCAGGCATTTATTGAAGAGAACTTCATCGCAGAGTAGAATGGGGGGGGAGCTTCTGTGACATTCCTCCGAATACGCTCCCACTGCAGTCTGCTCCTGTAACATCTGTTCGCTTGTTGAGCTCCCACGGCACGGCTCAGAGCCGGAGTTTCTTCCCGGGTATCCCCGTATCCACATCTTTTTCAGCCCCGGAGGCCATCGGGATGTGAGCTGCTCCGGGAAAAATCCCTCCGCCCAAGAACGTTCCCTCGTCGCCTTCACCGGAAGCTGCGCCGCGCCGCTTTGGCCGGCCAAGTTTTCCTTCCCCCGGCAACCGTTTCTCAAGAAGGGATTATCGTTTAAAATGGGGAAGTAAGGGCAGAAGATCCTTGGCAAGGGGGTACGGCAAACTCGGATAGAACAAAATTCGGACCAGAGGAAACACCACCCTAAACTTAAACTAATATCTTAAGACAATGGAGGGTATTGCTACTATGATTACCGGTAATGTGCTTGATCTGATCGGCCATACACCGATGATAAAACTTGAAAAAATGAACGGGTTGAACATTTACGCCAAAGCGGAATTCCTCAATCCCGGGGGGAGCATCAAGGACCGCGTGGCCAAATTCATGCTCGAAGAGGCGGAGAAAAGGGGGACGCTCAAGGCGGGGATGACCATCATGGAGCCCACCTCGGGGAACACCGGGATCGGTCTCGCTCTGGCGGGTGTGCAAAAGGGTTACCGCGT
>JAAZIG010000016.1 GCA_012510325.1 Bacillota bacterium | reverse complement strand
CTCCCTCCTTTAACTGCGGGCCGTTAAAGCTTCCGCACCGGTCGCGATCTCCACAATCTCCGTGGTGATGGCCGCCTGGCGAGCCTTGTTGAAGCTCAGAGTGAGCCGATCAATCACGTCGCCGGCATTGCTCGTGGCGCTCTCCATGGCTACCATCCTGGCGCTGTGCTCGCTGGCCTTCGATTCGAGAAGAGCCTGGAAAACCCGCATTTCACAGTAGCGGGGCAAGATCGCCTCCAGCATGCTCTTCGGCTCCGGCTCATAGATATAGTCGATCTCTTCGCCTGCTTTTAGCGTGGGTGTGACCACCGGTAAAAATCTTTCCACCATGAGCTCATGGCGAAGAGCGGTATGAAAACGGGCATAGATCAGGTGCACTTCGTCGAGCTCCTGTTCCAGATAGTAGTCCATCAGCTGCCGGGCCAGATTCCGGGCCTGGGCCAGGTCGAGATCATCTCCGATCTCTTCATAATGTTTCAAGACCTCGACGGGCCTTTTCAAAAAGTAGCGCGCTCCCTTGCCGCCCACCGGTACCAGGGCGGCGGGACGTTCCTCCCGGTTAAGCGATTCCGCAGCCAGATTGATCAGATTGGCGTTATAGGCCCCGCAAAGCCCCCGGTCCCCGGTAATCAGGACGTAGCCGACCCGGCTGACCTCCCGGGGGGCGACGAGGGAAATCTCGCGAGCTTGAGGCGCGAGAGCGAGGCGGCCGACCACCTCGGCGATCTTGTAAGCATAAGGGCGCGCCGCCCATACCTGGCTTTGTGCCCGGCGCAGCTTCGACGCGGCAACCATCTTCATCGCCCCGGTCACATGCTGAATATTGTGGATGGCCTGGATACGCCGCTTGATATCCCTAATATTGGGCAAGGATTACACCGCCTTTATCTTACGCTACAAAGATTCCTTGAGCACACCGCCTTCAAGAAGAGAGCTCTTCGGCTGGAGCAAACCTCTCCTTGAATTCGAGGATGCTCTTCTTGAGCTCCTCTTCCAACGCTTCGTCCAAAGCTTTCTCTTCCCGAATCTCCTTGAGAATTTGGGGATAGCTGCTGTGTAAAAAGCGGAGGTACTCCTGTTCAAAATCCTTGACTTTATCTACGGGCAGATCGTCCAGATACCGGTTCACTCCGGCATAGACCACCGCGATCTGCTCCTCAACGGGCATCGGCTCATACTGAACCTGCTTTAAAAGCTCCATCATCCGCTCACCCTGGGTCAAGCGGGCCTGAGTGGCCCGATCCAGATCCGTCCCAAATTGGGCAAATGCAGCCAGCTCCTGGTACTGCGCCAGATCGAGGCGCAAGTGTCCGGCCACCTGCTTCATCGCGGTCAGCTGGGCCGAGCCGCCGACCCGTGATACCGACAGCCCCACGTTGATCGCCGGACGCTGCCCGGCGTTGAACAGATCCGATTCCAAATAGATCTGACCGTCGGTAATGGAGATTACGTTGGTCGGGATATAGGCGGAGACGTCGCCGGCCTGGGTTTCAATAATCGGCAGGGCCGTCAGCGAGCCGCCGCCGTAGGATTCATGCAGGCAGACCGCCCTCTCCAGCAAGCGCGAGTGCAGGTAGAAAATATCGCCCGGGTAAGCTTCCCGTCCGGGCGGCCTTCTCAGGAGAAGGGATAGTTCCCGGTACGCAACGGCGTGCTTCGAGAGATCGTCGTAGATGAGGAGCACATCCCGGTTCTGCTCATACATGAAATACTCGCCCATGGCACAACCCGCATAGGGCGCCATATAGAGAAGCGGTGCCGCTTCACCGGCATTGGCTGTCACTACAGTAGTGTACTCCATGGCCCCGTTTTCTTCCAGTTTCTGAATAACGGCAGCCACAGTCGAGGCCTTCTGTCCGATGGCCACGTAAATACAGAGCACATCCTGCCCCTTCTGGTTGATGATCGTATCCACCGCAATGGCGGTTTTCCCGGTCTGGCGGTCCCCGATAATGAGCTCCCGCTGCCCCCGGCCGATGGGAATCATGGTATCGATAGCCTTGATTCCGGTCTGCAACGGAACGTTGACCGGCTGGCGCTGGATCACACCCGGAGCCGCAAACTCGGCCGGTCTGAATGTATCAGTGTTGATCGGTCCCTTACCGTCAAGGGGTTCTCCAACGGGGCTGACCACCCTCCCGATGAGGGCCTCCCCTCCGGGCACCTCCATGATCCGGGAGGTTCGTTTTACCTCGTCCCCTTCCTTGATATGCAGGTATGGACCTAAAATTACCGCTCCCACACTATCTGCTTCCAAGTTTAAGGCCATGCCGTAAACCCCTCCGGGAAACTCGAGGAGCTCGCCGGACATAACATGCTCAAGCTGGACCCGGGCGATGCCGTCACCGACATAGGTGACCACACCCTTGCTCTCTATCTCTAACTCCAGCTCATAGCGTTCAATCTGTTTCATCAAGACGCCGGTTATCTCTTCGATCTTGCTATCCAAACCTCGATCACCCCTTTACATCAGCTCAACCATAGCGCCGGTTAAACTGTCTTTAAGTGGTCGCCTATGAGCTCCAGTTTTTTCTTGACACTGGCATCGATGACCCGGTCTTCCCAGCGCAGCACCATTCCCCCCAGAATTTCCGGATCGACTTTCGTCTCCAGCCGGACACCCTTCCCCACAACCTGAGCCAGCCTTTTTTTCAGCTCCGCTTCAAGGGCGGGGGTAAGCGCAGAAGCCAGGGTCACCTCGATGGGCTCAACATCTTTCTCCTGATCCAGCAGGCGCTGATATTCCGGAACAATGGCCGTAATAAAGTCATCTTTTTCTCTGCTCAGCAGCCGGGGAAGAAGAGATTGCAAAGCCTTCTCTTTATCCTGAGGAGAGATGAGCTCGTGCCGGAGCACTTTTTGGAGCTCGGCATCTTCCTCCATCCGTTTCTGTAAGAAAAGCAACTTTTCTCCCAGCTCTTCGGCCTGCCCCATCTTCCGCGCTTCGGAAAAAAGGGCTTCCGCATAGACCCGGGCTACCCTGTCTTCACTCACTGTAACCTTTCCACCTCCGACAGAGCCTCTTTAACCAGATGCTCCTGGTCATTAGGGGTAAGGGCGCGGGCCATGACCTTGCTTGCCGTTGCCACCACAAGGTCTGCCGCCTGACGGCGAATCTCCACCAGGGCCACCCTTTTCTCTCGCTCAATCTCCATCCGGGCCTGCTCCATAACCCGCCCGGCTTCTTCCCGGGCTTGGGCGACTATCTCCGCGCGGGTGGTATCGGCCATTTTGGTGGTCTTTTCCAGAATAGCCTGAGCTTCCTGGTGGGCTTCACTTATTTTATGCTGGTAGTCGGATAAGATCTTTTCCGCCTCTTCCTTGGCCGAAGCGGCTTTTTTCAGATCTCCCCCGATCGCCACTTCCCTGTCGGCAAAACTCTGGGCCAGCGGCTTCCAGAGGATCAGATATAGCAATCCCAGGACAATGCTAACATTGACGGCCTGGAATAAAAAGGTCCAGAAATTAAAACTCAAAGCCTCCAACATGGCTGCCACTACGTCACCCCCTTGATTATTTTGAGATCGGGGCGGATAAATAAGAAAGCGGATTTATCCGCCCGCGCAACTTAACCAATTTTAGTCCATAGAAGGATTGCGATCACAAAGGAGAAGAGGGTCAACGCTTCAATAAAGGCCAGAGCCAAAATCAGGGTGGTTCGGATATCACCGGCAGCCTCAGGCTGTCTGGCGATGCCTTCCATAGCTGCTCCCGAAGCCATTCCCTGACCAATAGCAGAGCCAAAAGCAGCCAGTGCCACGGCCAAAGCCGCCCCCAAATAAGCCAATCCTGACATCATACCTACCTCCTAAAACTTTTTTTTAATGTCCCTGGACAAGGCTGGATATATATATCGCCGTCAACAACGAAAAGACCAGGGCTTGAATGAGGCCCATGATTACCCCCAATAGCTGTACCGGGACAGGCACAATCAGGGGGATCATCAAAAACAGCACCGCAACCACCGTCTTTTCACCAAACATGTTGGCAAATAAACGGAGAGAGAGGGATACCGGCTTAACCAGCTCTTCGATAAGATTTAGGGGAAAGAGCAGCGGACTCGGCTGAAAGAAATGCTTGATATAGCCCCAGAGCCCCTGCTTCTTGATCCCGATGAATTCAACCAAAAGAATTGTCACGACGGCAAAGCCCACTGTAGTGGAAAGATCGGTTGTCGGCGGCCTCATATCCGGAATAAACCAGGACAGGTTCAAAAACAGGATAAAAACAAAGAGAGTGCCCACCAGTGGAAGATACTTCATTCCTTCTTTCCCCATATTGTCCTCGAGGATTTCGCCAAAAAAATCGGCCAACATCTCCAGGAGATGCTGCCCCCCCCGGGGAACGACGCTCAAGTTCCGGCCAATAAGATAAGCCAGGGGCAGAAGGATGGCCATGACCACCCAGGTGTTGACCACGGTGGAAGTTACCGGAATCGAGCCCAGGTAGAACACAACCGACGGCTGAACATGCGCTAATACCCCCTGCAAAGCTTCAAATCCCAATTAAGCTGTTCCTCCTTTCCTTAAAATAATAAAAAATGCCCGACCCATATAAGTAAATACCTGAAGAAGGAGTCCCGTCAAAACGCCGAAAAGAAAAACCTCTCCCCCCAAGATGGACAGTCCCAAAAGGGTAAAGAGGATCAGCATCCTGATCACTGAGCGGGTCAGCAGCCTGGCGGTGGCTTTGCGGGGGGAAACCCCGGCGCTGTCGCTCACCGCGCTCATCTGCCAGCGGTACAGCAGCCAGGCCACGAAAGCGGCCAGAGCCACGCCGAGGGCATAGAGCCAATAGCTAAGAGCGAGAGCCACGATGACGATTCCTGCTCCCAGAATGAGCATGATCTTCTCTGTAATATCCATACTGTTATTGCTGCTGCCCACCATCTCTTCCTCAGTTCTGCTTTCCCTTCTCTATTTTACCGGAAAGATCCCGGTTGTCCTGTTCTTAATACAATTCTACTACTTTTCCTTATTTCCTGCCCCATATTGACTACTTTCACTAATTCCTTCATTTTGTTTCTTTTCTTCTAGTTTTTTCTCTTTATTTACTTCATTCAATTTAGATAATTCGCTCCATAAGTTATAGAATCCTGCCCCCACTCCCAGAAATATACCCAACAATAGAAATGCCGGGGAGGTGCCGTAGCGCTGGTCCAGCCAGTGACCGCCGTAAACCCCCAGCAAAAGGACGAGGATCATCGATATCCCGAAGGAGAAAGCCAGATTAAGGTAGCGCAGCTGTCTGATCCATTTTTTCTTCCGGGCCATTTTCGATCCTCCTGTAAT
>JAAZIG010000145.1 GCA_012510325.1 Bacillota bacterium | reverse complement strand
TGGCGATCCCCGGGAGCTATCTGACGAAAAAGCCCCGGGACCGGGGGCTCTACCTGCTGTTGGTTACCCTGAAGCAGAGCAGGAGGCTCACTCTGGAAGATCAGGGGGAAACGGTCCTGGAAAAAGGGTATTATCTGTACGTGAGCCCGCCGACAAACAACCTCACCGCAGCGGTAAAGCGCCACCGACAGAGAAAAAAGAAGAAAAGAGAGCCTCTGGATCACTTAACCGCCGCCGCCGATGCCGTCACCCCCATACCGATTATCACCGGCGCAGATCCCGGACCCGGGCTGACCGCCGCGCTGGAGAAGAGCGCCGATCGGGCGATGGTGCTCTCCCGCCCTTCAGGCGATCATGCGGGGCGGCGTCTTTTCTACTTCTCCACAGACCCCCTGCAGAACCGCTCCTTTATCGAGCTCATCGGACATTACCGCATTGTGCAGCGGGAACAAGAGATGCTCAAGGTGGAAAAACCGGCCCTCTAACAGCGGCCCGGGGCGGCGAGCCGACGCGGTTAGCCCGCTGTCGGCGTCATTTGCTCTCCTTGAAGTAAAGTGCACCGCTGGGACAGGGATCGATGCAGAGGCCGCATTCGGTGCAGGGGGATTCAGCCAGGCTGAGCTCCTGAAATGTGCCCACCCGGCGGTCGATACCGCGGCCGGTAAAACCGAGGGCGCCGACCTTGGCCACCTCCTGGCAGATCCAGACACAACGACCGCAGAGAAGGCAGCGGCTGCGGTCAAAAGCAAAAGTTTTGGGACTATCATCAATCTCCACCGGCCACTCCAGCGGCTCGAGGTGGAACAGTTTCATCTTTAAACCTCTTTCTTTGGCCATCTTCAGCAGCTCGCAGGTTTTCCGCCTGGGACAGCGGCCGCAACCGAGGCGATGATTGCTCAGGAGCAGCTCAAAAGCGCTCTTCACCAGCCTGTCAACCTGCGGGCTCCGGGTCTGCACGGAAAGCCCCTCTGTTACCGGGAGGGTGCACGAGGTCACAGGCTCGGCCCGACCCTCCACCTGAACATAACAGAGGCGGCAGCTGCCCGAGGGATGGCTTTTCTCCTTCATGGCACACAGATTGGGGATATAGATCCCGTTCTCCAGGGCCACCCAGAGCAGTTTCTCCCCCTCGGGGGCGGTTATTGTCCGACCGTCTATGCTTATGCTTACCTGTTTGCTCATGCGCCTTTCCCCCCCTCTTTCTCAGCGAGCAGCCCCGGCGGCGACAGCTTGATCACAGCGTTGTAATCGGGCGGGCAGGTCTTTAAGCAATTGTCACATTTGGTGCATTTGTCCTGATCGATGGCCTTGAGACCGTCGTCACGGGTATAAATCGCCTCTGTCGGACAGCTGCCCACGCAGACACTGCAGAGTTTGCTGCATTTTGACGGCTCGATATAGTAAACGATGAGCTCGCTGCACATCAGCGCCGGGCAGCGTTTCTCATTGATATGGGCTTCGTATTCGTCCCGGAAATAGCGCAGGGTGGTGAGAATGGGGTTGGGCGCCGTCGCCCCCAGATTGCACAGGGAACCCTCCTTGACCTCCCAGGCCAGCCGCTCCAGAACCTCAAGATCCTCCGGTTCGCCGCGGCCTTCGGTGATCGCCGTGAGGAGGTCGAGCATATGCTTGGTTCCCAGGCGGCAGAAGGTGCATTTGCCGCACGATTCCTGCTGGGTAAATTCGAGAAAATAGCGGGCGATGGCCACCATGCAGTCGTCCTCATCGAGAACGACAAGACCGCCGGAGCCCATAATCGCCCCGGCCTCCTGCAGCGAATCGAAATCGATGGGGATATCGATGGCCGCTTCGGGAAGACAACCCCCCGAGGGGCCGCCGATCTGCGCCGCCTTGAACGCTTTATCGTTGGCCACGCCCTCTCCGACATCGTAGATCAGCTCGCGCAGGGTGGTCCCCATGGGCACCTCCACGAGGCCGGTATGAGCGACTTTGCCCACGAGTGAAAAGACAGCGGTACCGGGGTTTTTCTCTGTGCCGATGGACCTGAACCAGTCCACCCCCCGGTTGATAATCGGCGGGATATAAGCGAATGTTTTGACATTGTTCAGCACCGTCGGCCGACCGCGAAAGCCGGATTGAGCCAGGCGGGGCGGCCGCGTTGCCGGAATCCCCATCTTCCCCTCCATGGAGCGGACCAGAGCGGATGATTCACCGCAGACAAAAGCTCCGGAGCCCCGGAATACCTCCAGATCACAGTTGAAGGAGCTGCCGAGGATGGAGCTCCCCAGGAGTCCCTTCTCCCGGGCCTGCTCCAGAGCCAGGCGCACCCGCTTCACCGCCAGGGGATATTCCGCCCGGATATAGAGATAACCCTTCTCCGCACCGATGGCGTAGGCGCAGAGCAACATCCCCTCGATGACCTGGTGGGGACATGATTCCAGAATGCTGCGATCCATGAATGCTCCCGGATCGCCTTCGTCGGCGTTGCAGATGACATACTTTGTCCCGCCGCCGGCTTGGACAGCCGCCTCCCATTTCAGCCCCGCCGGAAAGCCGGCGCCGCCGCGGCCGCGCAGATGCGATTCCTTCACCTGCTCCAGCACGGTGGCGGGGGTGCCGGAGAGGGCCTCGGCGAGGGCGCTGTAGCCGCCCCGGGAAATATAGTGATCGATCTCTCCGGGATCGATAAAACCGCAGTGCTCAAGAACAATCTTCTTCTCGTGGACACCGCGCGGAAAATCGCTCAGAGTTGGAAAAACATCGTTCGGTTCAAGGGCCACGAGAGCAAATTCGTAACAGGGATCATCGTTCAGCAGATAATCTTCCACCAGCCTCTCCACCAGATCTTCATCCAGATAACCGTAGCAGAGCGCCGGGAAGCCCGGCTTGGAGATTATTGCCAGCGGCTCGGCGTAGCAGTGGCCCATACAGCCCACCTCCATCACCCGGGCATCGATATTTTTCTCCTCGATGAACCGGACAAAGGCCTCCTTCACCGGGACAGCGCCGGCGGCAATGCCGCAAGTGGCCATACCCACCTGGATCACTGCCTGCCGGGAAAGCGCCTCCTCCCCGGCGGCGGCGCTATCTTTCAGCTTCCGGTAGCGTTCTTGATACGGGGTCTCCACCGTCATGAGCCGTCGTCTCCCTTCTTCTCCCCTACCCCTGTGGATGGCTGAATCTTTTTGCCAAAAGCGATGAGAATTCCGTCTACCCGGGTGGGGGTAACCCGGCCTTCAACCTCCTCGTTGACAACCACCACCGGCGCCAGGGTGCAGCAGCCGACACAGGCAACCCGCTCCAGGCTAAACTCACGGTCGGGGGTGGTCTCCCCTTCGTTAATCCCCAGACGCCTCTCAAAACAATCCAGGGCAATCTTGCCGCCGACCATATAACAGGCGGTTCCCATACACACCTGCAGCTGATATTTACCCGGTGGGTGAAGGCGAAACTGATTGTAGAAGGTGGCCAGACCGAAAACATCGACGGCCGGAATCTGGAGGGCCCCGGCGATGAGCTCCATCGCCAGGGGGGGAAGATAGCTCAATTTTTCCTGCACCCGCAGCAATATGGGAATCAGACTTTCACGCACAGCCTCTTGCTCGCCTAAAACCTCGCTCACGCTCGTCCTGATTAGTTCCTCTTCTCCTTCGACCAAAGACAAAGCAGCACCCCGTTTCAATCAGCAAATTATACTGCTTGCGGACATGATCAATTATAACGAACTTCACGGGAAATGTGAAGACTTGTCTCTATTTTGGTAAATTTTTTGAGTAAATAAACAGATGTTAGCCTTGTTCCCGGGCGATGATCCCGGCGATGCTGCGGGCCTCCTCCCAGAGCACCTCCTCCGGGAGAGCAGCTTCGAGCATGATCCGGATCAGCGGTTCCGTCCCGGAGGCGCGGATCAGCACTCTGCCGCCATGCCCCAGTTTTTGGCGAAGCCCCTGAATCGCCGCCGCAATGGCCGGATTTTCCTCCCAGCCTCTCTGGGTGGCCACCGGCTGGTTGTAAAGAACCTGGGGCAGCCGTCTTAAGCGCCCCGCCAGCTCGGACAGCGGCAGTCCGCTGTCGCCGGCGATGGTCAGCAGCTGCAGCGCTGTCAGGAGCCCGTCTCCGGTGGTGCTGTGATCCGAAAAGATGATATGTCCTGACTGTTCGCCGCCAAAATTATAGCCTCCGGCGAGTATCTCCTCCAGCACATAGCGATCCCCCACGGCGGTGCGGAGCAGCCTGAAGCCGTATTCTCCGGCCAGCAGATCGAGACCGCCGTTGCTCATCACTGTCGCCACAAGAGTGTTCTTTTTGAGGGCGCCCCGCCTGACCATATCGACGGCACAGATGGCCATAATCGCATCCCCGTCGACGATGGCACCTTTTTCGTCAACGGCGATCAGACGGTCGGCATCGCCGTCGAAGGCCAGCCCGGCAGCAGCGCCGCAGCGGAGCACCTCCTGCTGCAATTTGGCGGGATCGGTGGCTCCACATTGCACATTGATCCGCCCGCCGTCGGGCTCGCCATGCAGAACATGCACCGTCGCCCCCAGCTCCTCCAAAAGCTCCGGGGCGAAACCGCAGGAGGCGCCGTAACCGCAATCCACCACCAGGCGCATCCCCGACAGTGAAGCCGAACGCTCCCGGAGAAAACTCCGATAGAGCCGGAGCGCTTCCCCGTCGTGGGCAACCTGACCGACGGCCCGGCCTACAGGCCGCGGATTTCCGGCGAAGAAGCGGTTGTATTCGTAATAAAGGTTTTCAATCTTCCGCTCCATCTCATCGGAGAGCTTCATCCCGTCGTGATCAAATATCTTCAAACCGTTATCCTCGATGGGGTTATGTGAAGCCGAGATCATCACCCCGGCGGCGGCCGGAAGCGCCTGCGTCAGGTAGGCTACGCCGGGAGTGGGAATAACCCCCAGAAGACGAACCGAGACTCCGGCAGAGGTGATCCCGCCGGCCAGGGCTCCCTCGAGCATCCCGCCGGAGAGGCGGGTGTCCCGGCCGATCAAAATCAGGGGGGGCTTGCTTCTCTCTTTGAGCAATGCGGCCGCGATCCTTCCGACCCGGAAAGCCAGCTCCGGGGTCAGATCACGGTTGGCCACACCGCGGATACCGTCAGTGCCGAATAGTTTGTTCAAGGGCAGATCACCTTCATTCTCCTTTCGGACAGCATGCCAAAACCCGGCCGATGCGGTTCATTCCCGGGCCGGGGGCTCGCTTTCCTCTGCAGCGGCAAGATGAACCATCACTGTAACCTTGGGCGGCGAGACCGTCACTCCGCCGATCTCTTCACCGTCACCATCGAGCAGCAGAGGCATCACCTCTGTTTCGAAGCGATCGCTCTGCTCACTCAGATCAACATAGACCACCACCCGGGCGACCTTCTCAAGCAGGGCCGGCACCGCCTCCAGCTCCAGCTGCACCGGATGGCAGGAGTGCTTTTGCCGGACCCATCCCGCAGCCGGACGGCCTAAAAATTGCACTTCCACGGGATATGTCTTTGCCTGAATTGTTTCGATGCTCACCTCAACCTGCCGCGGCGCCACCGAGATCAAGATCAGACCGCGCGGCGC
>JAAZIG010000144.1 GCA_012510325.1 Bacillota bacterium | reverse complement strand
CCAGTGCGATCAGATAACTGGACTCATCGGTGCCCTCTGGAGCATGGTAGTGGTATTGTGCGTACTGGATCCCATTATTTCCACAGGATTGGCAAAACATTTCCGACCTCTCCTCGAGCGGTTATTATGGCGTCCCGGTAACTGAGCCTGGGGACAGATAACGGGGCATTTCCGGTTCTGGCTTGCATCGATATAAGCGCTGCCCTTTTTCTTCCTGGGTTCACCGTGTTCCGGGCGCCTGCGGAGCGGTTGGCCGGGTTCCCCGATGAGAGCGTTGTTTTATTGATCATATCGGATAATGCAAATTTAACCAACGATCCGGTGAACCGAGGGCTCAGCGGGTTATTTCCAGATCGATGAAGGTGATATCCTGAGGATTGGTCTGCTTGTAGAAACCGCTGGCGCTGATGCGGCAGGAGCCCGGCTCCCTGGCGGTAAAGAGGGCTACCCGGTCGAAGTCTATCTCTTCCCCGAAATATAGGCGCAGTTCTTCCGCCGTCAAAGATTCCCTCAGCTGTTCTCCTTGGCGGATCTCTCCCTTGTCCGGGGAATCCACTTCCCAGTGGACCCGGTAGATGCCCGCCAGCTCCTCCGGCACTTCAAGAAGCAGCGGTATCGTCTTACCTGCCGTTACCCGGGTGTCAGGCACGCTGATCTCCCCTGTCAGCCGGGTCTGGTCGCAACTTCCGCCGGTAAATAAAAACAAGCCGACAAGTATCAGTATGGCGAGGTATCTATTCACAGCTGTAACCTGCTCCCTTCTGTTTAACCGGGCCCGTTGCCGGTATTGTTCCTCTCGCGATATCACCCCTAATGTTATCGAAGAAAAAGCCAATTGTCTATTGTTCAGATCAGGACCGATCGCGATGGGCGAATATGTCTTGACAACATGCTTTCGGGTATGCTAAACTGCTTTTTGGACACGGTAAAACGTGTTTGAAGGGTTGCTTATTTAGCAAACAGACAGAGCTGGATTAGCGGGGCCCATAGCTCAGCTGGAAGAGCGGCCGGCTCATAACCGGTTGGTCCCAGGTTCGAGCCCTGGTGGGCCCACCAAATCATGGCCCCTTCGTCTAATCGGTGAGGACACCAGCCTTTCAAGCTGGCAGCAGGGGTTCAAATCCCCTAGGGGTCACCATTTTTTTTTGGGCGAATAGCTCAGTGGGAGAGCACCTGCCTTACAAGCAGGGGGTCGTAGGTTCAAATCCTGCTTCGCCCACCACTTCAAGGTGTCAGGAGGGATGTGCCTTCTGTCACTTTTTTTCTTGAATAGTGAAGATCTCCTCAAGTATTGTCGGGAAAGCTCTTTTCTTGTTATATAATTCGCACTGAACAAGGAAGCATTGCCTTTAACGAGAATAATAACCTTAAAACGGCTAAGTGGGAAGAGGCCCCGCAAGGTCAATTTTGTTATCTGCAATCATACCGCGAGGAGTGGATCTAGGATGGAACTCAGTGAAAACGCCAGGATTACATACGAGAGGAGATATTTAAGGAAAGACCCGGAGGGTAATTTTCTGGAGACGCCGGCAGATCTGCTCAGAAGAGTGGCTGTAAATATGGCTGCGGTGGAAAGGGAATATGGCCGGGATGAATCGACGATAAAGGAGATCGAAGAGGAATTTTATCAGGCCATGGCCAAGGCCTATTTTATGCCCAATTCGCCAACCTTGATGAATGCAGGCGGTGATCTGCAACAGCTCAGCGCCTGTTTCGTTTTGCCTGTAGATGATAGCATGGAGGGGATCTTCACTTCCCTTAAACATATGGCTCTGGTACAGAAGACAGGGGGCGGCACCGGTTTTGCTTTTGACAGGCTGCGCCCGGCGGGTGACCGTGTTCGCACAACCAACGGGGTGGCCAGCGGGCCGATCTCTTTTTTAAAGATATTCGATGCGGCTACGGAAGCGGTCAAGCAGGGCGGTACCCGCCGGGGTGCGAATATGGGTTCGCTCATTTATAACCATCCCGACATTTTGGATTTCATTTGTTGCAAAGAGAAAGAGGGGGAGATCAGCAACTTCAATCTCTCGGTTACCGTCTCCGACGAGTTTATGCGCAAGGTGACCGGAGAGGATCCCGATCCTTTTTACGATCTGATCAATCCGCGCAATGATGAGCCGTACCCCGATCCGGAGACGGGGGAGAGCGTGCAGCTGAATGCAAAAGAGGTCTTCGGCCTTATCATTCAGAAAGCCTGGTCCAAAGGCGATCCGGGGATTATCTTCATCGATCAGATGAACCGGTTTAATCCCACCCCTCACATCGGAAAGTATGAGACGACCAACCCCTGCGGTGAGCAGCCGCTGCTGCCATATGAAGCCTGCTGCCTGGCCTCGCTCAATCTGGGCAGGTTTGTCACTGAAGCAGGCGAGGTCGATTGGGAGAAGCTGCGCCGGGTCACCTGGACCGCGGTTCGCTTCCTCGATAATGTTATCGACAGCAGCCGCTATGTCATCGATGAGATTGCCCGCATGCATAAGGAGGGCAACCGGAAAATCGGCCTGGGGGTGATGGGCTGGCATGATTTGCTGGTCCGTCTGGGTATCCCCTATGACAGCGAGGCGGCGCTGGATCTGGCGGAGAAGATAATGAGCCTGATCAATGAGGAGGCGAAAAAATGTTCGGTGGAGCTGGCGGCGGAGCGGGGGGTGCTGCCCAATTTTGAAGGGAGCATTTACGATACCGGCAAGGCGGAGGATCGGGTTCGCAATGCCACCCGCACCACGATCGCTCCGACGGGGACCATCTCGATCCTGGCTGGAGCCAGCAGCGGAATTGAACCTTATTTCAGCATCGCTTTTTTGCGAAAGGATGTCCTGGGAGGGGTGGACCTGCCCGAGGTGAACCCTCTTTTCCTGGAATTTTCCCGGCGGGACGGCTTTTATTCCGAAGAGCTCATCGAGAAGATCGCCCGCAGCGGACAGATCCCCGCCGATGAGACTGCGGTGCCCGACTATGTCAGGGAACTATTCAAGACAGCCCACGAGATCGAGCCCGGCTGGCATATCCGCCACCAGGCCGTCTTTCAGAAATATACCGATAATGCGGTCAGCAAGACGATAAACTTAAAGAGAGAAGCGACTGTCGAAGAGGTGAACGACGCTTATATTCTTGCCTGGAAAATGGGTTGCAAAGGTATTACCGTCTACCGGGACGGATCCCGGGAGAAGCAGGTTTTGAATATAGGTGTCGGCGATGATGAAAGCCTCAGGCCGAGCAGCCGCCCGGCAACTCTGGTCGGGCATACGACCCGGATCAAAACCCCGCTGGGTAATCTTTTTGTGACGGTCAACACAGCCGGGGGTAAACCCTTTGAGCTCTTTGCCCAGATCGGCAAGGCCGGGAGCGATGTGGTCGCTTTCACCGAGGGTATCGCCAGGCTGATCTCTCTGGCTCTGCGCTGTGGTGTCGGTGTGGAAGAGATAGTCGCCCAGCTTGAAGGGATCGGTGGTTACCGCTCTGTCGGATTCGGACCAAATCGGATCATGAGTGTCCCCGACGCCATCGGGCGAGCCCTGGCCCAGCTGGCCAAGGTGAAGGCGGGAGAGAACGGCGGCGGACATCAATCGCGGGAAATCTGCCCCGATTGCGGCAGCGGAGCGGTGATCAGGGTTGAAGGGTGTGCCAAATGCGAAGCCTGCGGCTACAGTGAATGCTAGCGATCCGGCAACCGTCTGTCCGGAGCTTTTTCCATCAAACAAGGCCCCGCTGCTTTCCGGTGCAGTATTTAAGATGAAAGGGTAACCTCTGTGGAAAAACTAGTCTCCCTAGAGGAGAACAGAATATATCAGGACTTGTGGCGTCTTTCATGGCCGGTAATGACTTTTATGGTTTTTCAGACCACCCTGGAGCTGGTCGATCTGTACTGGGTCGGTTATCTGGGAACGCAGGCTGTGGCTGCACTTTCCATGGCCAACAATCTCTTCTGGATGCTCTTCACTTTCTCGGATATCATCTCTATCTCCACCCTGGCTTTGACCGCCCGCTACCGCGGTGCCGGAGACACCGGGAATATCGCCGTTGTTGCCCGGCACAGCTTCTGGCTGGCTTCCTTCATCTCGGTGGTGGTAACCGTTTTTATACTCGTTTTTAGCGATAGCTTTGTCTCTCTCTACGGGGTCGAGGCGGAAGTGCATGAAATGGCGGTGCTGTACCTGTGGGTCATTGGAATCAGCATGTTTTTTGCCTATACCGGGATGGCTCTGGGGGCAACCCTGCAGGGGGTTGGTGATACTCGCACGCCCATGGTCATCCTGGTTATCACCAACATTATCAATATTGTTCTTGATCCCATTCTGATCTTCGGTTTGCTCGGGGCGCCCGAGCTGGGCATCCTCGGTGCAGCTCTGGCCACCCTGCTGGCCCGCGCTGCCGGATTTGCGGTGATCCTCTACATTGTGCTCACCGGAAAGATCTCTCCGAGCAGATTAAAGGTGCCCGATCTTTTTAAAATCCAATTTCAGTTCGCCTTTTTTAAAAAGATATTCGAGATCGGTTTGCCTGCTTTCATGCAGACGCTGACCCGGCCGCTGACCGGGCTGGTGCTGATGTGGTTGGTCGCACTTTTCGGCACGCCGGCCATTGCCGCTTTCGGCATCGGGCAGCGTTTGCTCGGACTTGCCTTTATTTTTCTTTCGGGATTGACAGTGGGCACCTCCACGATGATCGGGCAGAGTCTCGGCGCCGGAAGAGACGCCCTCACCTACAAAATTATCAATAAGGCGATGGTGCTCAGCCTGGCTGTGCAGACGGTTATGGCCGCCCTCTCCTTTCTGGCGGCACCGTTTATTGTCGGTCTTTTTACCAGGGATTCTGCAGCTATCGAGCTGGGGGTCGGTTACTTGCGGATAATCTCGGCGTGTATGATTCCGATGGGGCCTTTCCATATTTTTGATGCGGTCTTCAAGGGTTCGGGCTATACGATTCCACCGATGATCAGCGCTCTTGCCGCCAACTGGGTGCTGAAACTTCCCCTGGCCTATCTCCTGGCTCTGCCGCTTAATCTGGGGACAGACGGGATCTGGTGGGCCATCAGTATCTCTGTTCTCGCCGAACTGCTCATCCTGCTGCCCTGGTACCGGCGCGGCGACTGGTCCCGCCGTGAAATCCGGATCGGCGCCATAAAATCGGTGGAGTAGCACAGGGCGGCCCGGGAGCAGGCTCTCGCTCGTGTTTCCAGCGGCTGCGTCTGCATGAAGAGGTGCCGCGTGGGACAAAGAACTTTTCGCCTCGGGGAAGCTGCTCTGTTTTGGTGGCGGCGGTAATATCGCTCGTATCCCCTGATAAATGGACCAGGGTTTGGTTGAGTCGGCTGGATTCTGGCAATAAAACAGAACTGTCACTGCCTTAAGGAGGTGCCGTCAGGTGGATGAATCCCGGTTTCACGCTTTTGTGGAAGAACTCGCGCAGCGGCTTCTGGAACAGTCGCCGGTAATGGCCACCTATATGGGGGTCCACCGGTATGATCACCGGCTGGCCGATTGCCGCATTTCTGCGCTGGAAGCGAGGTGCGAACAGGTCAGGGAAAGTTTGGCTGAGCTGCAGGAGGCCGATCCTGCCGGCTGGAGCAGAGAGGGCCGCATCGATGGAATCCTCATCGCTCAACTGCTCAAGGGGATGATCCTGGAGCATGAGCGATTGACTCCACACCTGCGCAACCCGGCGTTTTACTTAAACGAGGCCATGGATGGGGTTTTCAGCCTGCTCGTCAAGGAGTTCGCGCCGCTGGAACAAAGGCTGCAGCAAGTGGCCGGGCGGGTGCAGGAGGTGCCCCGGGTGCTGCAGGAGGGAAGGAAAAATTTGCAGCCGGAAAATATTCCGCCGGTCTGGGCGGAGATGGCTCTGGAACAGTCCCGGATGGGGCCGGCCCTTTTCGAAGGACTGCTGCCCTCCATAGCCGCCGTTTCTCCCAGGGTGCAGGTTGAACTGAAGAGGCTGGGCCGTGAAGCCGCCGTCGCCTGCAGCGATTTTGCCGCCTATCTTGAAAAAAAGGTCTTGCCCGCCGCTGCCGGAGAATTTGCCGTGGGCGAAGACTGTTTCAATGTCCTGTTGCGCGAACAGCATCTGGTTGATTATGATGCGACGGCGCTACTGGAAACGGGGTGGCGGCTTTTTGATGAAACCCGGGCGGCGATGGAGCAGCTGGGCCGGGAGATCGCTCCCGATCTGACCATCGAAGAGATTCTGGAGAGGGACAAGGAAGACCATCCCGCTTCCGGAGAACTGATCGCGGCATATGAAGAGGCTGTGGAGGCGGTTCGCAACTACGTGGTTGAGCATGAGATTGTCACCATACCGGCAGGGGAAACTCTGCGCATTATCGAAACTCCGCAATTTTTACGTCCGATTATCCCTTTTGCCGCCTATCTGCCGCCGGCAATTTTTGAAGAAAAGAGTGAAGGGGTTTTCCTGGTCACACCGCCTGATCGGAGCGCTTCTCCAGAGGAGATCAAAGAGAAGCTGAAAGGGCACCCCCTTTCAGGGATTCCGGTGACGGCGCTTCATGAAGCCTACCCCGGTCACCATCTGCAGCTGTCCCGGGCGGCAGGCCAGGGCAGCACCGCCCGTAAAATGGGGCTGCAACTTTCCACCCTTTTTGTCGAAGGTTGGGCCTTCTATTGTGAGGAGCTGATGGAGGAGTTGGGTTATATCGATACCCCGATGCAGCGGTTGAGCCGTCTTTCGGGCCAGCTCTGGCGCGCAGCCAGAATCATTCTTGATGTCGGCCTGCACTGCCGCGGCATGAGCATCAGTGAAGCCGTCGATTTTTTGGTCGAGAGATGCAGTCTCCAGCCGGGCGATGCTCTGGCCGAGGTGCGCCGCTATACCGGGAGCCCCACCCAACCCCAGTCCTACCTGATGGGTAAGCTGGAGATCTTGAAAATCGTTGATGAGTACAAGAAACGGCGCCCCGGCACCACGCTGCGGCGGATGCATGATCAGATCCTTGCCTGCGGCTCTCTCCCGCCGAAACTGATGCGCGAGCAGCTCTTTTAGGCCGATTTGGGAAAGGTGCTAAATTACTTCAAGTTCCCCGGCCGGGGCGCTGCGCCGGCTGCTCAGGAAACCCCGCCCTGCGATGGCAAATTTGCGCTATTGGTTGAATATTCGGCGCTCTTCAGATATGATCTAGGCATATATTATGAACAGGTCTTCCTGTTTGGATCGAGAAAGGGATATCATGACTGCCAAAGCACTGCCAAATAGTATTCAGATTTTGCTTCCGGAGGGCGAAACCCGCTCACTTGCCGGCGGCCGCAGCTTGCAGGAGATCGCGGCGGAGGTCCAGCCCCACCATGCAGCGCCCATTATTGCGGCGATAGTGGATCACGAACTTCACGAGCTTACGGCGATCGTTGAGGCGCCGGCCACGGTCCAGTTTCTCGATCTGACCCTTAAAGAGGGGCGGCGCATCTACCGGCGCAGCCTGACCTTTCTATTCATCACCGCCGCTTTTGAGCTGTTTCCCGACGCAGCGATCAAAGTGGAGCATTCTCTGGGCAAGGGACTTTACTGTGAAATCGATAAGAGCCCCCTGCTGAGTGCCGGGGATGTTGCCGCCATTGAGCAGCGCATGAGGCAGCTGGTGGAGGCGGATTTGCCCCTGAGGAAAAGGAGGGCCGCCCTTGCCGAAGCAGAGCAAATATTCCGGCACCAGGGTTTTGAAGATAAAGTGGCCCTGCTGGAAGATTGGCCGAAAGATTATATCAATCTTTACGGTATCGACGGAATGGAAGACACTCTCTACGGTTATCAGGTCCCGCGCACAGGGATGCTCGATATTTTCGAGCTGCGTTTCTACCCGCCGGGTCTGGTTTTAAGATTTCCCGATGAGAACGATCCCTCCCGGCTCGCTCCTTTCACGGATCAGAAAAAACTGTTTGGGATCTTCCGGGAGGCCGGGCAGTGGGGGACAGTCCTCGGTTTTGACACCGTCGGGGCGATGAACAGGCTCATCAGAGAGGGGCAGGGTTCGGAAGTCATCCGCATCGCTGAAGCGCTGCATGAGAAAAAAATTTCCCAGATCGCCGACCTGATCAGCGAACAGGGTCAGGCGGTGAGGCTTATCCTGGTGGCGGGACCGTCATCTTCCGGAAAGACCACTTTTGCCCAGCGCCTGCGAACGCAACTTCAGGTTAATGGGCTGCGGCCTCTGCCTGTTTCCATCGATGACTATTTTATCGATCGCCGGGATACACCGCTGGATGAATTCAACAAGCCCGATTATGAGCATATCGCAGCGATAGATCTTGCTCTGTTCAACAAGCAGCTTCTCGAGCTTATTGCAGGCGAAGAAGTGGAGGTCCCCGTCTACAACTTCACCACGGGAGAGCGGGAAAAAAGCGGCCGGATCATGCGCTTGGAAGAGAACCAACCGCTGATTATCGAAGGTATCCACGGGCTTAATGAGGCTCTGACTCCGGCGATCCCCCGGCACAACAAAATTAAAATCTATATTTCAGCGTTGACGGCGCTGAATATTGATCGGCATACCCGCATCCATACCACCGACACCCGGCTGCTTCGGCGCATCGTGCGCGACGCCCAGTTTCGCGGCAACAGCGCTCTGGATACAATTCGCCTGTGGCCTTCGGTCAGACGCGGTGAAGAGCGCCATATTTTTTGCCTTCAGGAGGAGGCCGATATCATGTTTAATTCCGCCCTGGTTTACGAGCTGGCGGTCCTAAAAAAGCAGGCCGAGTCTTTGCTCAACCAGATCGACCGCAATCAGCCCGAATATATCGATGCCAGGCGGCTGCTCTCTTTCCTTTCTTTTTTCCTCCCCCTCGACCCCTGTGCTGTTCCGGCCAACTCTTTGCTGAGCGAATTTATCGGCGAATCATGTTACCATGAGCCTTCGCTGCCCCGATAAAGCCGGCCGCTGCGCCGGTGGCGGGGTCCCTGGTTTTCCATCATCGTTTATTGATAGCAGCCCAGCAGGATGGGGGCTGTTTGCAGGGATTATTCTTAAAAAAAGGAAACAAAGTGGAGATGCAGAAGATGGAATGAGGTCAGGTGGGTTGTGCTGAATAGAACAGGACCTAAAAATTCCCCCGGGAGTGAGCAGATGAGATCGCAACAGTCGGCACGATTCCCCGAGATCGATTGCGCTATTAGAAACCGCACCACTGAACGGCTGCACCGGGAAGTGCTCTCTTTCGCCAAATATGGAAAGAAAACTAGAATTATTGAGTACCCCGATCCCGATATCGGGATACCGGTATATTTGAATGAATTCTGGACTGCCAAACAGCGGGCCGGTCATTCCTTGCATGAGATCTCTTACCGGGCTTGCTTTAAACCGGAGCTGCCCCGTTTCTTTATCACCCGGCTGACCGGTGAGGGCGATCTTGTCTACGACCCCTTTATGGGACGGGGCACCACCATTATCGAAACGGCGCTGCTCAACCGGGTTCCGGGGGGCTGTGATATTAACCCCCTCAGCAGGCTCCTCACTCTGCCCCGCCTCCACCCGCCGGAGATTGCTGAAATTGAGGAACGACTTGAGGCCATTGACCTGGCCAAGCCGCGGCGGGATATCCGGGATGATCTGCTGGTCTTTTATCATCCGGAGACGCTGCGCGCAATTACCAATCTGCGAGCATATCTCCTTGAAAGGGAAGCTCAGGGAGAGGCGGATGGGGTTGACGGCTGGATCCGGATGGTGGCGACAAACCGGCTGACGGGACATTCGGCAGGCTTCTTTTCGGTTTACACCATGCCGCCCAACCAGGCTGTCTCGATAGATTCGCAGCGCAAGATCAACAAAAAAAGATCGCAAACCCCCCCGTTGAAAGAGATCAGGGCGATCATTATGCGGAAAAGCCGTTCGCTCTTGAGAAAACTAAAAAAAGAGGAAGCCGCCCGGCTGCGTTCTCTTTCGTCCAAGGCCAGGTTGCTCACCTCTTCGGCAGATTCTACCCCGGGCCTTGAGCCTGACACGGTTAACCTGGTGGTGACCTCGCCCCCCTTTCTGGACGTGGTCAACTATCAACGAGACAACTGGCTGCGCTGTTGGTTTAACGGCATCGATACCGGGAGTGTCAATGTCTGGCAGCTAAGAAAACCGGAAGAGTGGCAGGAAAAGATGACCGCTGTCTTTGCCGAACTGAGAAGGATCCTTGTTCCGGGAGGACATATCGCCTTTGAGGTGGGTGAAGTTCGCGGCGGTAAAATTCTTCTGGAAACTCTGGCTGTCCCGGCGGCGCTCACTGCCGGGCTGATTCCCGAGGCAGTTATCGTTAACAGCCAGGCCTTCACGAAGACATCGAATTGCTGGGGGATCGAGAATTTCAAAAAGGGGACCAACACAAACAGAATTGTTCTGTTGCGAAAGCCCGGGAATCCTGCTTGTGGGAGCGGGCCGGGTCAGCAATAGCCGCTCCTAACAGAGTCGTCCACACCGGTTTTCGGCAGCGCTGCCGGGACCCTCTCTTTGGTGATTTCTTGAAATACAGCTGGGCGTACTGTAAAATATAGATAAAGCGCACAACACCAGCCCTTATTTACTAAGGGCGGTTGTCTTGCAGTGTTGGGTTTTTTCCTACAAACAAAGGAGTACCGTATGTCTGATGGGAAACCGGCGCGGCAAAATTTGCCCATAAGTGAACGCGGACTGGCGATTATTGTGTTTGTGCTGTTTTCATCCTGGATGCTGGCGTTTTCCTTCGAGGGTGAAATTCTGTCCGCTATTGCCGGGGAATACGATCTGGACGCCAGCCGCATGGTCATCGGTGCGGTTGGCGCTACTGCGGTGGGGCTGCTTTTCTGGGGATTTTTGATCAGGTCCCAGAGAGCAGCAAAACGTGCTATGCTCTGCTCCATGGTTTTCTGCCTGCTCGCCTCCGCCGTCTTTTTTAGTGCTCCTTCCCATCTGTGGAGCGTTGCCTTGTTCGCGGGCGCTTTTTTTATTGCCGGCAGTATTACGGGATGGAGCTACTACCTTAGAGGCAGTACCCCCAAGTATGAGCGGATCAAAGTTATCGCTGCAGGGTTGATCTTTT
>JAAZIG010000143.1 GCA_012510325.1 Bacillota bacterium | reverse complement strand
TCGTTTTGGTCCGCTTCAGCCTGGCGCTTCTTCTGACCAGGCTGGCCGCCTGGGGAGCCGATCTGCTCGCCGGCCCAGGCGAGTCCGACCCGCTCCGGCGGGCGGCGGGGAAATAGCTAAAAAACGGGGCGTCCGGCGCCCCGCCGATCTTTTGCGGGAAAAAGGCTCGAGCCAAACCGGGGCGGTGCCCCGGAAACCACCGCAGGCGATGCTAGATGCAGGCGCTCTATCCCCAGTAGAGCCGGCGGCTCTACTGCTCCGGCTCCCCGGTCAGCCTCCCGAGGAGCCGCTCGATCTTTTTGCGCTGCTCCGCCGTGGCCTGATGGTCGATCTGGAGGGAAACGGCGAGGATATCCCCCTCGGCGGCGCCGGGAGGAAGCAGCTCCCGGGGCAGCTCCACGGGAATCTCCTCATCGCCGCAAAGCAACAGGGCCCGGCCCTCGGTGATGCGGTCAATTACCGCCCGCATAAGCTCACCCCCTTCCGCCCCCCGGCGCTGCCGGAGCTGCCGGAGGAGCACTCCACAGCGACGCTGCCGCCGTCGGTGGTGATGACGATGCTGCCCTGCAGATCGGTGCGGTAGATCGCGGCGCCGGCGTCAGCGAGCCGCTCAAGCACCTCTGCGTGCGGATGTCCGTAAACATTGTCCCTTCCTGCGGAGATGACCGCGAAATCCGGAGCGACCACTTCCAGAAATGCGGCGGTGGAGGAGCTGCTGCTGCCGTGGTGGGCCACCTGGAGCACCAGCGACGGGGCTCCGCTGCGGTAGCCCCGCTCGAGGATCGCCCCTTCCGCCTCCGCCTCGATATCGCCGGTGAAGAGAAACTCGACCTCGCCGCAGATGAGCCGGAGCACCACGGAGCTGTTGTTGAGGCTGCTGCTCTCGACAGCAGGCCCGGGGTGCAGCACGGTCAGCTCAACTGTGGAATCGAGGGTAAGCCTTCTGCCGGCGCGGCCGAGTTCAAAGGGGATCCCCTTCTCTTCGATGAGAGTGAGATACCGTTCGTAGGTCAGAGAAGTATGGATCCGGCCGCTGTCGATAACCCGGCTGACAGGAATGTTCTCCAAAACGGCGACCAAACCGCCGATATGGTCTTCATGGGGGTGGGTGCCCACGAGAAGATCGATCCGGGAGACCCCTTTTTCGTCGAGGTAGCGAAGAACCGCCTCCCCGGCGCCGGCCGTGCCGCCATCAATGAGGATGCTCCGGCCCTGCGGCGTCAGGATGAGGGCGGCCTCCCCCTGCCCCACGTCGATAAAGTGAACCTCCAGGAGACCCTCCCCGGGGGGAGCGGGGCGGCCGCCGTCAAGACCGCTCAGACGCTGCAAAAGCTGAACGATGGCGCCGACTTTTTCGCCCCCGCCGTCGTTCAGCTCATGCCAACCGCCTGCGAGAAGCAAAATCCCGGCAAAAAGGCAGAGCAGCACCAGAGCAACCAGGCGCCTGAGGCCTGTTTTGTTCCCGGACCGGTCCGGCTCCATGATCGATCCCCCTGTCTCCGAAGCGCGCGGATTGCGCCGGCGTGTGATCGTTACCGGATCAACTTTTCGCCAGGGCAGGGCCCCCTTCCTGCTCCCCGCCCCCGGATTTTTCCCCGGCTCCGTTCACCGGCCCCGCCTGAAGGCGGGTGGGTTGCGGGAAAACTTGACTTGACCGCCCCGGAGAGGCTATAATGCTTCCAGAATAATCTATTTATGAGACGCTCACGGACACAATACAGCTTACCGTGAGCTTTTCCTTCAGGAGGGATCACGATGCTCTTCGCCCTCGCCCAGATCAATCCCGCCGCTGGTGCGCTGAAAAAAAACGCCGCCACAATCAGGCGCTTTTACGAAGAGGCGCAGGCGGCGGGTGCCGGGCTGGTCATCTTTCCGGAGATGGCTCTCGCCGGCGGGCCGCCGCAGGATCTGCTGCGCTACAGCAGCTTCACCGCCACAGCGGAGCGCCTGATCCGGCAGGAGCTGGCCCCGCTCACGGCCGCCTCCGCCACGGCGATGCTCCTGGGGACAGCCTACCGCCTTGAGGGCGAGCTCTACAACGCCGTCCTTTTGCTCGAGAAGGGGACCGTGGCGGCCGTCTATCCCAAGGCAGCCCTGGAGAACAGGCTCCCCTTCAGGGAGGAGCGCTATTTCTCCCCCGGCGGGCGGAGCGCTTACGAGCGGTGGGGCGAGCTGGCGATGGCGGTCGTAACCGGCGAGAGCATCCTGCAGCCCGGCAGGGGGAAAGCGCTGCTCCGGCGGCGCCCGAAGGAGAAGCAGCTCCTGCTGGTCAACCCCGTCGCCTCCCCGTACCGCTACCGCTGTCAGAAGCAGCGGGAAAAGGCCGCCGCCGCTCTCTCCAAAAAAAGGCGCAGCGCCCTGCTGGTGGTCAACCTGGTCGGCGGCAGCGGCGAGTTTGTTTTCGACGGAGCCTCCCTGGCCTTTAACAACCGCGGCGAGTTGCTGCACCGCGCCGCCTCTTTCGGCGAGGAGATCGCCTACCTCCCCGGCGACGCCCTCTTCGCCCCGGCAGCGGAACAGCACCCTGCCGCCGGGGAAGGGATCGCCACGCTCAACGAAGCCCTCTCGCTGGGGATCAGGGATTACTTTTCGAAAAACGGTTTTCAAAAAGCCGTTCTGGGGCTGAGCGGAGGACTCGATTCGGCGGTCACCGCAGCTCTGGCTGCGGAAGCGCTGGGGCCGGAGAATGTGCTGGGAGTGCTTCTGCCTTCGCCTTACTCCCCCCCCCACAGCCTGGAGGACGCCCGCGTTCTGGCGAAGAATCTGGATATCGAGACGCAGACAGTTCCGATCACCCCATTTTTGCACGCCTATCTGGAGAAGCTCAACCGCTCCGGCGAGCCGGAGCTGGATCTGGCCGAGGAGAACCTGCAGGCCCGCATCAGGGGCAATATTTTAATGCTCCTGGCCAACCGGGAGCGGCGCCTGCTCCTGACGACGGGAAACCGCTCGGAGCTGGCGGTGGGCTACTGCACTCTCTACGGCGATATGGCCGGTGCCCTGGCGGTGCTGGCCGATCTGCCCAAGTTGACCGTGTACGAGCTGGCCCGGGAGATCAACCGCCGTCAGGGGGCGGTCATCCCCGAGCGAACCATCACCAAGCCCCCCTCCGCCGAGCTGCGCCCCGATCAGCTGGACGAGGATTCCCTCCCGCCGTACAGCATCCTCGATCCTATTTTGCAACTCTACCTCGACGAAGCGCTCTCAGATGAAGAGATCGTCGCCGAGGGTTACGATGCCGCCGTGGTCAGCCGGGTGCTCACCCTCGTCGAGAGGGCGGAGCATAAGCGCCGCCAGGCCGCTCCGGCGCTGCGGGTGATCAGCGGTCTCAACCGGCGGAGCACCCCCCTGGCCTACCGGCACGACGGCTGAGCGCCCCCCTTCCCTTGAAGCACCCCCCGGCCCTGGGTTATAATTTAGACGTTGCCATCAGCTCAGCGAGGGAGGTCCATCGATGGAGCAGCGCTATTCCCCAACAGTAACAAAATATGATGTCGCGGTCATCGGAGCGGGCCACGCCGGCTGCGAAGCGGCTCTGGCTGCCGCAAGGCTCGGCTGCCGCACGCTCCTTCTCTCGCTCAATCTCGATCTTGTCGCCGCGCTGGCCTGCAACCCCTCCCTGGGCGGTCCGGGGAAGGGGCATCTGGTGCGCGAGATCGACGCTCTGGGCGGCGAAATGGCGCGCAACGCCGACCGCAACCTGCTGCAGATGCGCCTGCTGAACACGGCCAAGGGGCCGGCGGTGCAGGCACTGCGGGCACAGGTCGACAGGGCCGGCTACCAGCAGAACATGCGCCGCGTTCTCGAGGGCGAGCCCAATCTTTTTCTGCGCGAGGATCTGGTCGAGGAGATCACCGTGGCAGAGGGCCGGACAACAGGCGTGCGCGGACACAGCGGCACCTTCTATCCCGCCCGCACGGTCATTCTTGCCGGCGGGGTCTACCTGCGCTCCAAGATCTTTTTCGGAACCCGGGGTCACGACTTTGCCCCCGGCGGGCTGCTCCCGGCGGTCGCCCTGGCGGAAAACCTGCAGCAGCTCGGCGTTTCTCTGGAGCGCTTCAAGACCGGAACCCCGCCCCGGGTGCACCGGCGCAGCGTCGATTTTGGCAAGCTCAAGCCGGTGTGCGGCGATCCCGGGGCCCCGCCCTTCTCCTTTCTGAGCGGAGCGGTTCCCGAGGAGCAGCTGCCCTGCTGGCAGAGCTATACCAACGCCGAGACCCACCGCATCATCCGTGAAAATTTGGCGGAGGCACAGCCGTACAGCAGCGGCCCCGTGAAGGGGCCCCGCTATTGCCCCTCCATCGAGGACAAGATTGTCCGCTTCGCCGAGCGGGAGCGCCATCCTGTTTTCCTGGAGCCCGAAGGTCCCGACACCGACGAGCTCTACCTGCAGGGGCTCTCCACGGGCCTGCCGCCCGATATTCAGGAGCAGCTGCTGCGAACGATCCCCGGGCTGGAGCGGGTGGAGATTATCCGCCCCGCCTATGCCATCGAATATGATTTTGCCCCGCCATCCCAGCTGCAGTTCTCCCTGGAAAGCAGGCTTGTCAGCGGACTTTTCCTCGCCGGACAGGTCAACGGCACCACCGGGTACGAGGAGGCGGCGGCGCAGGGGCTCATCGCCGGGATCAATGCCGCCCGGAAGGTTCAAGGGCAGGAACCGCTGCTGCTGAAGCGCAGCGAATCGTATATCGGGGTGATGATCGACGATCTGATCACCCGGGATGTGGAGGAGCCCTACCGCATCTTCACCTCGCGCAGCGAATACCGCCTGCTGCTGCGGCAGGACAATGCCGATCTGCGCCTCACCGGGATCGGCTGCCGTCTCGGCCTGGCCGATGACGAGCGCTGCGCCCTGTACCGCCAAAAAAAGAATTTTGTCGACAGTGAACAGCAGCGTCTGCGCAAAAAACGCTATCTGCCCGGAGAAGCGATCGAAAAGGCGCTGGCCCGGTGGGGCTCCGCGCCGCTGCAGCATCCCCTCACCGCCGAAGAGCTGCTCCGCCGGCCCGAGGTGAGCTACCGCCGCCTCCTTGACTTCGAGGGCATTGAGCCGCCCCCGCTGCCCCCCGGAGCGCTCAGCGAGGTGGAAAACCAGGTCAAATACAGCGGCTACATCCAAAAACAGCAGCGCGCTGTGGAGAGAGCGGCACGCCACCACGACAAGAAGATCCCGGAGCACTTCGCCTATGAAAAAGCGCTGCACCTGTCGGCGGAAGCGAGACAAAAACTGGCCCGGGCCCGTCCCGGGACCGTCGGGCAGGCCTCCCGGATGGAGGGGGTTACTCCGGCGGATATCTCCATGCTGCTCCTCTATCTGGAGCGGCCCAGCCTCATCAGCAAGCAGCCCTAGCCAGACCGCGCCCCGCCTCCCGGCGGGTTTTTTCTGCCCCCGGGCCCGGCAAAGGTAGGGTTTCCGGAGGCCGCCGCGAAATAATAAGTACCCTTAAATGCTGGAGGCGGTTAACTGAAAATGTCTGCTTTGGAAGAGCTGCTCAACCGGTGGCAGGAGGACCCTGCCTTCAACGCCAATGTGACCCGCTGGGAGAGAATGCCGGCGCAGGAGGGCGCCTATGCCGAGTTCCCGGAAGCGATCGCCCCTTCCCTTCAGGAGGCGCTGCGGCTCCGGGGGATCGAGCGCCTTTACTCCCATCAGGCCGCCGCCGTCGAGGCGGCCGCCCGGGGGGAGCACCTCGTTGTGGTCACCCCGACAGCCTCGGGAAAAACCCTCTGTTACAATATTCCGGTGCTCAACAGCTGTCTGGAGGACCGGGACAGCCGCGCCCTCTACCTGTTCCCGACGAAGGCGCTCTCGCAGGATCAGGTCGCCGAGCTCAGAGCACTGGCGGGAGGGCTGCAGCTCGATCTGCGCACCCAGACCTACGATGGCGACACCGCCCCGGGACTGCGCCAGGCGATCAGGCAAAGCGGCCATATCGTCGTCACCAACCCGGATATGCTCCATACGGGGATCCTGCCCCATCACACCAAATGGGTGAAGCTGTTTCAGAACCTGAAATATGTGGTCATCGATGAGATGCACCAGTACCGCGGCGTTTTCGGCAGCCATGTGGCCAATGTGATCCGCCGGCTGAAGCGGATCTGCCGCTTCTACGGGGCCGCCCCCCGCTTCATCCTCTCATCGGCGACCATCGCCAACCCCGCCGAGCTGGCCGGAGCGCTCATCGAGGAGCCCGTCACGCTCATCGACGACAGCGGGGCGCCCCGGGCGGAGAAGCACTTCATCTTCTACAACCCCCCGGTCGTCGACCGGGAGCGCGGGCTCAGGCGGAGCTCCCTTCTGGAAACGCAGCGGCTGGCAAAAGAGCTCTACCGGTGCAAGGTGCAGACGATCGTCTTTACCCGCAGCCGCCTCGGGGTGGAACTTCTGCTGACCTATCTGCAGCAGTCCAGGGCGGAGCAGCCCGGCCGGGACAGCGGTATCCGCGGCTACCGCGGCGGCTACCTGCCGCAGGAGCGCCGCGCCATCGAGGCGGGGCTGCGCGAGGGCTCCGTCAAAATGGTGGTCAGCACCAACGCCCTGGAGCTGGGCATCG
>JAAZIG010000142.1 GCA_012510325.1 Bacillota bacterium | reverse complement strand
GGTCAGCGCCAAGCAGCGGGAAGGGCTCCAGGAGCTGCTGGAGATGGTGCTCCTGGTAGCCGAGATGAGCGAGCTGCAGGCCGATCCCGGCCGCACCGCCCGGGGCACGGTTATCGAAGCCCATCTGGACCGGGGGCGGGGGCCCGTGGCCACAGTCCTGATCCAGGACGGCACCCTCAAGGTGGGCAACACCCTCATCTGCGGCACCACCACCGGCAAGGTCAGAGCGATGCTGAATCAAAAAGGGAAACGGCTCACTACCGCCGGTCCGGCTACCCCGGTGGAGCTTCTCGGGCTGAACGAAGTCCCCCTCGCCGGGGACCGCTTCCAGGCCGTCGCCGACGACCGCCTCGCCCGGCAGGTTGCCGAAAGGCGCTCGCAGAAGATCAAAGCCGCCGCCCAGAGCTCCCAGCGGGTGACCCTGGACGACCTCTTCAAGCAGATCCAGGAGGGCGAGGTCCGCGAGCTCAATCTGGTGCTCAAAGGCGATGTCCAGGGCTCCGTGGAGGCGCTGGAGGAAGCTATTCTCAAGCTCAGCCTGAAAGAGGTTAAGGTTAAAATAATCCATGCCGCCGTCGGCGCCATCAGCGAGTCCGATGTGATGCTGGCCTCGGCGTCCAACGCCATCGTCATCGGGTTCAACGTCCGTCCCGACAGCAACGCCCGCCGCCTGGCAGAGCAGGATCGGGTTGATCTGCGCCTTTACCGGGTGATCTACGAAGCGCTCGAAGATATCGAGCTGGCGGTGCAGGGACTGCTCAAACCGGTCTACCGGGAGGAGATCCAGGGGCAGGTGGAGATCCGGCAGGTCTTCAGCGCCTCGCGTCTGGGCAAGATCGCCGGATGCTATGTCACCGAGGGGCTCATCACCCGCAACTCTCTGGTTCGCCTCATCCGCGACGGAATCGTGCTGCACGAAGGCAAACTGGCCTCCTTGAAACGGTTCAAGGACGATGTCCGCGAGGTGAACAGCGGCTATGAATGCGGTATCCTGATTGAAGGGTACAACGATATTGCCGAAGGCGATCTCATTGAAGCATATGTGATGAAACAGATTAACTGATCTCCCATAGAGGTACTTTGGAGGCATAACGATGTCACTGAACAGATCCCGGCGCGTTGCCGGTGAGATGAAAAAAGTGGTCGGCAGACTGATCAGCCAAGAGATCAAGGATCCCCGCATCGCTTCCCTGACCAGCGTCACCGGCGTGGAGCTTACGCGGGACCTGCGCTACGCGACCATCCATGTGAGCATCTACGGCGATGAAGCTGAAAAAAAGCAGACCATGCAGACGCTGCAGCGGGCCTCCGGGTTCATTCGCAGCGAGATCGGCAAGAGCATCCGGCTGCGCTACACCCCGGAGATCACTTTTGCCGAAGACCGCTCCATGGAATACGGCGAGCATATCGACCGCGTCTTGAAATCTTTGGACGAGGATAACCGGGGGGAATGATGGAAGAACAACAGAATAAAACAATTGCGCTTATACACCGGCAGCAATCCTTTAATCTGGTTGCCCATATCCAGCCCGACGGCGACAGCATCGGCTCACTTTTGGCGATGGGGGAGGCCCTGGCGGGACTGGGGAAAACAGTCCGCCTGTTCACTGCGGACAAGGTTCCCCGGAAGTACACCTTTTTGAAGGGCAGTGACCAGATCGTGACCGCGCCGGAGCGCTGGCTCGAAGACGGCGCGGCGGTGGTGCTCGACTGCAGCGACCTGGAACGAACCGGCATCTTCAAAGAGGCGATCCTGCGCTCCGCGGTGATCATCAATATCGATCACCACCGCACCAACCGCCATTTCGGGACGGCCAATTTGGTCGATGCGGCAGCGGCGGCGACAGGGGAGATCATCTTCTACCTGCTAAAAGCGATGGAGCTGCCCCTGACCGTATCGATGGCGGAGGCGCTCTACGTGGCCCTCTCCACCGACACGGGCTCCTTTAAATTTGAGAATACCACCGCCGCCACCCACCGCGCCGCTGCGGAGCTGCTGGAGCAGTTCGACCTAAACCCCGGCACCCTTTCGGAGCAGGTTTTCGATCTGCGGCCGCTGCCGTTCTACCTGCTGCTGACAAAGGTTCTCGGCACCCTCGAGCTCCACGGCGATAAAAAGATCGCCATTCTCACGGCGAGCCGGGAGATGCTCGAACAGAGCGGGGCGCTGCGGGAGGATCTCGACGGCATGATCAACTTTGCGCGCAATATTGAAGGGGTCGAGATCGGGATTATGTTCTTTATCGAAAGCCCCGCCGAGGTCAAGGTCGGTTTTCGTTCCAGAACAGTTGACGCCAGCGCCCTCGCCGAAGTGTTGGGCGGGGGCGGCCACGCCCGGGCCGCCGGCTGCCGGATGAGGGAGCCCTATGTCCGGGCCAGGGAGAAGGTGCTCCGGGAAGCGCTGCGGGCGCTCGGCGCCCTCGAGCCCAGCGCGGCTCTGTCGGCAAAAGATGAACCGTAGAGCGGAGCCGCTTGACGGCATCGTCAATCTGGACAAGCCCGCCGGGATCACTTCGCACGATGCCGTTGCGGCAATGCGGCGC
>JAAZIG010000141.1 GCA_012510325.1 Bacillota bacterium | reverse complement strand
CTCCATCCCTTAAGCGGTCTTCTCCTGAGCGGGGGCGGCGATATTGCTCCACTTTACTATGGTGAGGAGCCCGCTCCGGGGCTGGGTGAGGTCGATGCGGAGCGCGATGCCTGGGAGATGGCCCTGCTCCGGGAGGCGCTGGCCAAAGGTGTGCCGATCCTGGGGATCTGTCGGGGGCTGCAGCTTTTGAATGTTGCTTTAGGAGGAACCTTAAGGGGCGTTCCCGGGGGGCCGGGCCGGTTGCAGCACTGCCAGAGAGCACCCCGACGCCATCCTTCGCATACTGTGGAAATCCTGCCCGGAACCCACCTGGCATCGATTTTGGGAGAAGGGTGCCTTGCGGTGAACAGCTTCCATCATCAGGCTCCCGCAGCGATCGCCCCTGCTCTGAGGGAGGCGGCGCTCTCCCCCGACGGTCTCAACGAGGCCCTGGAAAGTTCGGCCCACCGCTTTCTGATCGGAGTGCAGTGGCACCCGGAAAGTCTGCCCCATCCTTCATCGGTGCTTCTCTTTCGCGCCTTCGTCGAAGCTGCCGCAAATCCCGCCGGCGCTCCCGGCAGCGCGGGGGTTGAACCGTCCGGGCCGCCGTAATATTATTATAGGGAGTTTGACCAGCAGCCGGTGAAGGCGGTTTCAAAGGTCGGCAGCTTCTCCTTGGTCGGGGCAGATATCTTCGAGTGAAGGCGGTTATCATGAAAAAGCTGGACGAGGCGGTGGTGAAACTTCTGGCCGGCGGCAGGGATACGAGTCTGCCGCAGGAGCGGCTGCGCCTCGGGTTTATCGGGGGTTGGGTCAGCATCGCCGGTAACGCGGTTTTGGCTCTGTTAAAGTTTGTCATCGGGCTGACTACCGGCAGCGCCTCCATGCTGGCCAATGCCGTCCATACCGCTTCGGATATCGTCACCTCCGCGGTGGTGATGATCGGGTTTAAGATCTCGAGCAAGGGGCCTGATCAAAAACATCCCCACGGCCACGGCCGCGTGGAGTATCTCGTCGGGCTGATCGTGGCGGCGGCTCTCATCGGGGTCGGTTTCGGCATCATCGGGGACGCTTACCGGCGCCTGGCCGGCGGCACAACCATGGAGCCCAGCCTGCTCGCGGTCATCGTGGCGGCGGGTTCTGTTCTGGTGAAGGAGCTGATGTACCGCTTTGCCGGAAATCTGGGCCGGCTGATCGAATCGGAGGCGCTCATCGCAGACGCCTGGCACCACCGCAGCGACGCTTTCACCTCCCTTCTTGTCCTGGCGGCGGTGGGGGGCAGCTACTGCGGCGCCGGCTGGATCGATCCCGTCAGCGCTTTTGTCGTGGCCGGTTTTATCATCTACACCGGCTTTGAAATAGCACGCCAGGCTTACGACAAGCTGATCGGCACCGCCCCTTCCGGCGAACTGCTCAGCTCCATGGAGCAGGAGGCTCTCGCCGTGGCGGGGGTGCTCGATGTGCACGATCTCGAGGTTCACGATTACGGTGTGCACAAGTCGGTGACGATGCATATCAGGGTGGCCGGCGACGTCACCTTTACCCAGGCACACGAGCTCACCCATCTGGTTCAGGAGAGACTTGAAGAAAAATTCAACTGTCGGGTTACCGTCCATCCCGATCCGGAATGAGCGTCTCTCCGGCCCCGGAGAGACTGTACACCCTTTAAAGATCGACCTGCTTCATATATAATTCAGGGTGATCTTACTTAAACAGGGCCATCTGCCCATATGGATTCGGTCTGCGGATGAGCACAGGAGGCGTTAATCGATGGCGGTCAATCAGGAAATAACGGAGAGCGAACTGGACGAGCTTGGCGAACTGGCCAGCCTCTGTCTGGACTCTGCTGAGAAAAAAGAGCTCGCTCGTCAGTTGAATGCGGTTATGGGGGCGTTAAGCAGAATCCGCGAGGTGGAGACAGCGGGAATTGAGCCCGCCGTCCATCCGGCAGTTATGCCGGTCCGCTTTCGGGATGATGAGGTGGAGCCCTCCCTTTCGCAGGAGCAGGTTTTCAGCAATACAGCCCACCGCAGCGACTCCTATTTTCGCGTTCCCCGTATTGCCGGGGAGGAGTCCGGGGAGGGTTGAACCCCGCCGTAACGGACCAACAAAGAAAGGAGCGGTCTGATGAGACTTTTTGAGATGACGGCGCTGGAGCTGGGCCGGCTGCTGCGGAAAAAAGAAGTTAGTGCGGTGGAGATAACGCAAAGCTTCATCGAGCGCACCGGGGCGGTCGAGCCGCAGGTGCGTGCCTTTATCACCCGGACCCCGGAAGCGGCCCTTGCTGCAGCGAAGGAAGTGGACGAAAAAAGGGGGCGCGGTGAGAGCCTTTCCCCCCTTGCCGGGATCCCTCTGGCGGTTAAAGATAATATTTGCACCGGTGGACTCCGGACTACCTGCGGTTCCCGCTTTCTGGAAGAGTATATCCCCCCGGTGGATGCCACGGCGGTAAAAAAAGCTCGTGTTGCGGGGATGCCCCTTCTGGGCAAGACCAACCTTGATGAATTTGGGATGGGCTCCTCAACAGAAAACTCGGCATTCTTCCCCACCGGCAATCCCTGGGATCTGCAGCGGGTCCCCGGCGGTTCCAGCGGCGGCTCCGCTGCCGCCGTATCCGCAGGGATGGCTCCACTGGCGCTGGGTACCGATACGGGGGGATCGGTGCGCCAGCCGGCAGCTTTTTGCGGTCTAGTCGGCCTGCGGCCCACCTACGGACGGATCTCCCGGGCCGGGTTGGTTCCCCTGGCCTCATCGCTGGACCAGGCCGGTCCCATGGCGATGACCGCCGCCGATGCGGCCCTGCTGCTGGGTCTGCTTGCCGGAGAAGATCGGGCCGACCCGACCTCTTCCGCCGAGCCCGTGGAGGACTACCTCTCCACCCTGCAGGACGGGGTGAAGGGCTTGCGGGTGGGCTTGTTGGTAGAAAATGTGCCCGTCGACTTCGACGGGGAGATCACCGCCGCGGTGCAGCGGGCGGCGGCAGTGCTCGCAGAAAACGGGGCAGCGGTGGAAGAGCTGACCCTTGAACATGCCCGTTTTAGCATGGAGGTTTACCACCTCCTCTGCGCTGCCGAGTCCTCCTCCAGTCTGGGCCGTTTTGACGGGCTCAGGTACGGCCGCAGCGAGGAGGGGGAAAATGTCAGTGAGATGTACCGCCGGGCGCGGGGAAGCGGTTTCGGTCCCGAGGTGAAAAGGCGCCTTCTTTTAGGCACTGCCATCCTGCGAGAAGACCGTTACGAAACCTATTACCGGCAGGCTCTGCGCGTGCGGGCTCTGATCCGCCGCGATTATGAAAAAGCTTTT
>JAAZIG010000015.1 GCA_012510325.1 Bacillota bacterium | reverse complement strand
GAAAGGTCCAGGGAAAGCATCCGCTCATAGTCTCCGGCCTGCGCATAAAATTCCAGGGCGGCGGCGGTCTGCCCGTCCTCCCGGCAAAAATCGCCCGCCCGCAGCAAGCAATCCCGCTCAAAAGCCGCTCCTCTTTCCCCTCTTTTTTGCACCAGCAGATCGGAGAGGATGGCATGCAGTTCATAACGCCCCTCAGCAGGCTCCAGGCGGATAAAGGGGCTGCCCAGAGCTTCAAGAACCTCTGCGGGCAGTGCGGCGCAGTCCAGAAGATAACAGGCCTGGCGCAGGGTGACCACCTTGAAAGGGGAGATGCGCAAAAGAAAATCCTGCTGCGGCGCCTGTAAACAATCCCACAGCAGTCGCTCCATCAAAGTGAGGATGCCGGGCCTATCGGAGAAACTGCCCCGCTCCAGGAAAGAGCGAAGCTGCAGGTAGAGGGCAACAATCCAGCCCTCGGTGTATCGCTCCAGCTCCCGCGCCTCCTCCGGGGTAATGTGCGCCCCGGCCAGGTCGAAATAGCGGCGGATATCTTCTGCTCCCAGCCGCAGATCCGCGGCGGTGAGATGCAAAAACCCATGGCCGGCCACCAGGGCCAGAGCGCTGCGTTTAAGCATCTGGGTGATCACGATGATATGCAGACATTCACCGCCGTGCTCCATGAGGGCGGTCAGAAAAGCAGCCGGCAGGGCGCTGTGCAAATAGTGAAAGTTGTCAATCACCAGGTAGGCCTGATAGGGGCAGCGCAGGGAGCGCAGGGCGGCGATGGTTTCACCGATGGTCGCAGCGTTGGGCAGCCCGATCCTGAGCAGCCGTTCACCGGCCTGCCGGTCGATCTGTTCAACCTGGCGGCAGAAACGGCTATATCCCGCGGCGGGTTCTTCATCGGCAGAGGTAAACCAGTACATGGGCGTGCTCTGATCCAGGGAACCCTCCAGAAAGTCGCGGACAGCCGTGCTCTTGCCGTAGCCTGAGGGAGCTTCCACCACGGTGGCGGAAGCAGCCAGCATCTTCTCAAGTTTCCTCTTCAGGAGGCTGGAAAAATAGTGCACCTCCGCCCGGGCGCTCTTCATTTTTCCCATATTGCTTCCTCCTTTTACACTACGATCAATTATATCCCAGCCGGGCCAAAGCGGACAAGAAAAAAGAAAATATCGCCGATAAATAGCCACCGGTACAGAGCAAACAACAGCGGCCTGCAGTAACCCGGCAAGTGTAAACAGCGGTTTGACGGTCCCGCCTTAAAACATCTCCATAATTTTATCCGGCGGCAGCTGGGATCAACAAACCAGTATCGGCCAAGCAGACAAGCTGGCGTCCCTTTTGAAGCCGGGATATTTCAGTAGTAAAGCACTGAAAGAAAGAAGGCGAGGAGCCGCGCCGATACACTTGTTTGGAGCTGTTGCCGGAAGGCGTTTACGGAATGATTGTTTTCCGACGTTTCTCGGCGCCGAACGGTTGACAGACCCGGGCGGTTGCTATAAACTATCGATTGATCAATATAGTAGTACGGTAGGGGAACAATTAGCCGGAGAAGAACGGTAGAATGGTAGGAGAGCTGCACGAAGCCCTCCCGGGCTTTTTTTCTTTTCCGAAACCTGTTCCCGCCAAAAAAATGGAGGGATTCAACGTTGAAAAAAGTATGGTCGCTGATACTCCTGGGGGTGCTGCTCGTCTCTTTACTGGCCGCTGGATGCGCCCCCGAGGCGGATGTGCGCATCGGAATCATGCAGATAGCGGAGCATGACGCTCTGGACGATGCGCGCAAGGGTTTTATCGAAGCGTTGAAAGATGAAGGCTTTGAGGATGGGAAAAACGTGATCATCGATGTTCAAAATGCACACGGTGAATTCACCACCGCGACAACCATCGCCGAAGGTTTTGTCGCCGACAAGGTCGATCTGATCCTGGCTATTGCCACTCCGACAGCGCAGGCGGCGCTGAACACGACCAAGGATATCCCCATCGTCATCACTGCGGTGACCGACCCGGTATCCACGGGGCTGGCCGACAGTCTGGAGAAGCCGGGGGGCAATGTCACCGGAACACACGACATGAACCCGGTCAAGGAGCAGCTCGCGCTGCTGCAGGAGATCTTCCCCGAAGCGACCAGAGTGGGGGTAATCTTCAACTCCGGTGAAGAGAACTCTCTGGTCCAGGTGGAAATCCTTGAAGAAGAAGCCGCTCTGGCAGGGTTGACCGTGGTCAAAGCCCCGGTGACCGCAACCGGAGAGGTAGGCACCGCCGCCGAGTCGCTCCTCGGCAAAGTTGATGTCATCTACATTCCTACAGACAACACGGTCGTGGAAGCGATCGCCTCGGTAATCCAAGTTTCAGAGGAACATCTCATTCCGATCATTCCCGGCGAAGCCAGCTGCGTCCGCGCCGGAGCTCTGGCCACGATCGGGATCGACTATTCCGTGCTGGGCTATCAGACCGGCAAGATGGCTGCCAAGATCCTGCGCGGCGAAGCGGAACCGGCGTCCATGGCCATCGAGGGACAATCAAAATATAGTATCGCTGTGAACAAGATCACCGCGGATAAGTTAGGGATCACCCTGCCCCAGTCTCTGCTGGAGCGGGCTGACGAGATCGTCGAATAGCGGAAAGAAGCCCCTCCCGAGAGGGTAAACGGCACCGCTAGAAGAATCAACACTGAAGAAGATGATAGGGGAGGCGGAAGGTAAATGAATCTTATGCTTTTGTGGAGCACCCTGATCTTAGGTCTGCTTTACGGGCTTTTGGTCCTCGGGGTATTCTTAACCTTCCGCATCCTCAATTATGCCGATCTTTCAGTCGACGGCAGCCTGCCCCTGGGGGCGGCGCTCACCGCCACCCTGATTTTCAATGGAATGAACCCTTTCCTGGCTACCTTGCTGGCGATTCCGCTGGGTGCGCTGGCGGGACTGATCACCGGAATTCTTCACACCCGTTTCTCGATCACCCCGCTGCTCTCGGGAATTTTAACCATGATCGGGCTCTACTCGATCAACCTGCGGATCATGGGCCGGCCCAACGTACCCCTGCTCAGACACGACACCATCTTTGATCTGCTTTCGACTTACACCGGCCTCACCCTGCGCCTGAGCCAGACCGTCATCGCCGTTGCAGTCATCATTCTCACCGTCATCGGGCTGTACTTTTTTCTCAATACCGAGCTGGGCCAGGCGCTTCGCGGCACCGGGGATAACGAAGTGATGCTGCGCAGCCTGGGGGTCAATACCGATCGGATGAAGATCATGGGTCTGGCCCTCTCCAACGGGCTGGTGGCCCTTTCCGGAGCGCTCATCGCCCAGTATCAGGGCTTTGCCGATATCAATATGGGTATCGGGATGATCATCATCGGCCTGGCCTCGGTGATCATCGGCGAAGTCGCCCTCGGCGTCAAGTCGATCCTCGGGCGCTTATGTGCCGTTGTCGCCGGCTCCATTCTCTACCGTCTGGCCATCGCCCTGGTCCTGCGGATCAGCTTTATCGAATATACCGATTTAAAACTTTTCACCGCACTGCTGGTAACAATCGCCTTGATTTCCCCGGAGATCAGCAAAAAATTCAGACCCGCTCCAAACCTCGCCCTGCTGGAACAAAAAACCGGAGCGGCAGAAAGGGCCGGCAATTAAGATGCTGCAAATAAACAATCTCTACAAAGTCTTCCACATTGGAGAAATTAACGAAAAAGTTGCTTTGCAAAATGTCAACCTACTGCTCGAACCGGGAGAATTCGTTACCATCATCGGGGGCAACGGCGCCGGCAAGAGCACCCTGCTGAACTGCATTGCCGGAGTTCATCTCCCCGAAAAAGGAACGATCACGCTGGATGGGGACGAGATCACCAATTTCCCCGATTACCGGCGGGCCGGAGCGATCTGCCGGATCTTCCAGGATCCCATGATCGGCACGGCCGCCTCGCTGACCGTTGAAGAGAATCTGGCCCTGGCCCTGCGCCGCGGCCAGCGGAGACGGTTGAACCGGGCGATCACCCGCAGTGAGCGGGATCTCTTTCGCCAGAAACTGGCCGTGCTGGAGCTGGGGCTGGAGGAGCGGCTCTCCACACCGGTCCAGCTGCTTTCGGGAGGGCAGCGCCAGGCCCTAGCCCTGCTGATGGCCACTCTGGTCCGGCCGAAGCTGGCCCTGCTCGATGAGCACACCGCCTCGCTCGATCCGAAGACCGCCCTGCGCGTCCTTCACCTGACCAGGACCCTTTTTGAAAACGAGCGCATCACCACCCTGATGATCACCCACAATATGGAGCAGGCCCTCGATCTGGGAAGGCGCCTGATCATGCTCCATGAGGGCTCCGTCATCCTCGACGTCAATGATCTGGAACGAGAAGAGCTCACCGTGCCCAAGCTGGTCGATCTCTTCCATGCCGCCAGCGGCGAACAGCTGCACAACGACCGTCTCCTGCTCCACTAAAAGCCCTCCCCGGGCCGCCTTTCCGCAGAGCACACCGGCCCCCCGATCTTACCGGGCCTCGCGAGCGGACAGAGAAGTCGGTGGGCATATTGATGCCTCCGGCACCGGTAAAAACTGGTAAGGGGGGGCGCCGACTAATTGGTGGGTGAAGCGGGGTTCACTGGCAAATTGCTTGGCAGTGGTATGTTCGCTACCGGCGTCAACTTCAGCCAACCCGGACCGGTGATGAATTATTGCAAAAGCCCTGCAAGTCCTCTCAACGCCGGACTTTCAGGGCTTTTCTTGTGGCTGCGGGACTAGGGGTCGAACCTAGACTTTGTGATCCAGAGTCACACGTGCTGCCACTACACCATCCCGCACCAACGTAGATTATTATAACAACTACCGCGCTCGGATTCAAGACTAACTTGGTGTTTTGTTGCCCCGAAGATCTCTTCTATATCCTATGCACTTGGGCCGCACCGCTCCCCGGCGCGGAAGCCCTTGCCCGGACTCTCAGACCGGCTGATGGGGGATGGGGGAGGGACGCTTTGCTTCGAGCAACTCTGCATAACGGTCCAGCATCTTTTCAGCAGAAGAGCCGGAGGAAAGAGCGGCGGCATTTAACAAAGCGCAGCGGCTCATCTTTTCGTAGAGGCTGCTTTCTCGCAGTAGCCTGACGATGGCAGCAGCAAATTTTTGAGGTGAAAGTTCGGTAAGAAAGCCGTCCTCGCCGTCGACAACCATCTCCGTTGAAGCGGCGGCACCGACCGCCACCACCGGCAAGCCGGCACTCTTCGCCTCGCCGATAACGAGCCCCTGCGTCTCCGTAACGGAAGAAAAAACAAACAGATCAGCCCCGGCATAGCAATGAATCAACCGGGAGCGCGGCAGAAGGCCGGTGAAAGTCACTTTCCCTTCAAGGCCCAGAGTGGCGCTGAAGCCGCGCAGCTCTTCTTTTTGCGGACCGTCCCCGGCGATGACCAGCTCCAGTTCGGGAATAAGCTGCTGTGCCATTTGAAATGCCCTTAGCAGGAAGGCGATATTTTTCTCCTTGCCGAGCCTTCCGACAAAGAGAAGCACCCTGGCCCGTGGATTGATCCGGTAATTTTTACGCAGCCACCCCGGATCGGCCTCCTTGAGCTCTTCGAGATCGTTGCCCGTCGGGATAACCGATACGGGGACATTAACCCCAATTTCGCCAAGATAATCCCGGACCGGGCGTGAGGGCGCTATCACCAGATCACAGCGATTGCAGAACTCCCTGGCCACAGCCTGGGCCAACAGCTTGATCGCCTGCTGCGCCACCGGCAGGTAATGAGCATAGTGTTCGTAGAGGGTGTGAAAGGTGAAGACGAGCGGCAGGCCGTGCTGCCGCGCCGCCGCCGCTCCCAGCCGGCCCAGAAGGAAGGGCGAGTGGACGTGGATTACCTCCAAATTCAACCGGCGGATGGTCGCACCCAGCTGCGCCGACAGGGGGATGGGGATCGCAAAATCAGGCATCGTCGGGGCAGGGATCGAAGCGAAGCGGAAGACGCCCTCCTCCTTCTGGTAACGGGCCAGCGGATAATCCGGCCCGAAGATATAGACCTCATGGCCGCGCTCTTTAAATTCCCGGGTAAACAGATCGATGGAGCGGACCACGCCGCTGGTGTAGGGCCGGTAGCTGTCGGTAAAAAATCCGATCCGCATCTAGTTGCCTCCAGTTATCAGATCAGACCTTGTCTTCCCTGATCGACCACTGCAGAGCGGCGTAAAGCCAGGGCCACTGGGCGCCGCTGCCCCCTTCTGTATCAAGCTGCTGCGCAGCGGGAAGATAGCCAAGTTCGGGGTGGGGGCCGGAGAGCAGCACCCGCCCCCGGCCCAGGGTGAAGGCGATGACCGCCGCTTCGCCGTTGGTGCGGTAGCGCGCCAGCACATCGACTTTCTGTTCATCGAGGCCGGTAAAGCAGGGGCCGTCAAAATACCACATCTCGATGGTGTCGTCAAAATCTTGGTTAAAGGAAATCTCTCGGTTTAACGCGATCACCGTACGCGAGCCCCACCCGATACTGAGCGGGCCGACCGCTTCACCGCTAAAAAGCTTCAGGGGATAATCCAGCTGCCTGCCCTGCCACACCATTGTTGAAGAAGCGTAGTACGCCCCGGCGCAAAAGCCGACAAAGGAGCCGCCCTGTTCGACAAAAGTGCGGATATTGCTATGACTCCCCACATAGTGAAGATATTCAGAGCTGAAGCCGCCGACAAAAACAAGGATATCGCAAAGCTCGCTCAAGTCGGCGCTGCTCAAGGTCGCCTCATCGATCTCGACACCGTCAAGTT
>JAAZIG010000140.1 GCA_012510325.1 Bacillota bacterium | reverse complement strand
TTTGACCGTTACAGCGGCCGTCTGGCCGGCGCTTTTCGCAAGCTCGCTGAAAGAGGCTATCTCGAACTGATCACCACCGCCTCAACCCATGCTTACCTGCCGCTGCTGCTGCAGCCGGAAAACGCATACGCCCAGATCGCCAACGCCGTGCAGTACCATCAGGCGATCTTCGGCGAGGCACCGCGGGGACTCTGGCTGCCCGAATGCGCCTATGAGCACGGTCTCGAAGAGATCCCCGGCGAGCTGGGTCTGCACTATTTTATTACTGCGACACACGGCGTTCTGTACGCTTCACCCCGCCCCAAATACGGGGTTTACAGCCCCATCCTGACCCAAAGCGGCGTCGCTGTATTCGGCAGGGATCCGGAAACCTCCAAGCAGGTCTGGAGCTCTCAGGAAGGATACCCCGGAGATTACGATTACCGCGAATTCTACCGCGACATCGCCTACGACCTGCCCCTCGACTATATCGGCCCCCATCTCCATCCGCCGGGGATGCGCAGCGACAGCGGGATCAAATATTACCGGATCACCCGCGAGGGGCTGGACTACAAAGAACCGTACCGTCCGCAGAAGGCCCGGGAAAAAGCAGCCCTCCATGCTGGAAATTTTATGTTCAACCGGGAGCAGCAGATCAAATATCTTGCCGCCGCCATGGGCCGCCCCCCGATCATCGTGGCCCCCTATGATACGGAGCTTTTCGGCCACTGGTGGTTCGAAGGGCCGCAGTGGCTCGATTTTCTCTGCCGAAAGATCGCCTGCGAGCAGCATAATTTCCGGATGATCACCCCGGGGGAGTATCTCGATCTCGGTTATCCGCTGCAGCTTTCCCGACCCAATCCTTCGAGCTGGGGCGACAAGGGCTATCATGAGTTCTGGCTCAACGGAAGCAATGACCGGCTCTACCGCCATCTGCACAAGGCTTCGGAAGAAATGATCGCTCTGGCGACAACTCATCCCGAAGCGACAGGGCTGACCAAAAGAGCGCTCCGCCAGGCCGCCCGCGAGCTGATGCTGGCACAGAGCAGCGACTGGCCCTTCATCATGACCTCGGGGACCATGGTCAGCTATGCCCGCAGCAGAGCCGAAAACCACCTGATCCGCTTCAGGGCTCTCGCCCGCCAGATCAGCGCGGGCGCCATCGAGGCCCGCTGGCTGGAGGAACTGGAACAGGCGGATAACCTGTTCCCTCATCTCGATTACCGCCTTTATCAACAGCTCGACACAACGGTGCCCGTTGAGCTCACTGCGGGGGCGGAATCGCGTTAGAGTTACAACACCCCGGGGATCCCCGAAATGGATCATCAGCCCCGGGGAGACCGGGCCGAAACTGAAGTTGCTGCAGCAGGGGCACACCGGTTCCGATGCACCATCCGGGCTGCTTGCAAACGGTAAGAAACGGTAAGAAAAATCATTCATCCTTTTCCCCCAGGCCGGCAACATGATATAATTTATTGAAATACAGCCAGCTGATGGGAAGTGAACCTTTATGCGACGAGCTCACTGGATCGGTCTTGCCCTGCTGCTCATTGCCGCGCTGGTCGGGGGAATCTATGCCGGCGCTTATTTTACCTCTCCGGAGAACGGTGAAACGAAGCCTCCCTCCGGTGAACAAGAAGAAGAGGAGCCCCCGGCTCCCGATATTCGCACCGCCACCGTCCTCTCCGTGGGGACAACCTATCCTCACAAGCCGCAGCTGCAGCAGGCGCACCTGGGCGGCGGCAAATACGACTTTAGCCCCAGCTTCGAGATTATCGCACCGCTGGTCAAAGAAGCGGATCTGGCCATCGCCACTCTGGAAACGGCTCAGGCCGGCGCCCAAAACGGCGGCTACACCAGCTATCCCCTGTTTAACTCGCCCATTGAACTTTCCGAAGCCTTCAAAGAGGCGGGCTTCGATATCTTCAACACGGCGAACAACCATATCATGGACCGCGGTTACCGCGGGCTGATGGACACCCTGGACAGCGTCCGGGCTCTGGGCCTAAAGACCTTCGGCACGAGCAAGAGCTGGGAGGAATGGGAGAAGCCTTTCATCGTCGAGGTCAACGGGATCAAACTCGGCCTGATCTCGTACACCTACAATATCAACGGGGTGGTCGTTCCTGCAGGCCATGAATATGCGATCAATCATATCGAAAACTTTCACACCATCGAACCGATCAAGGACGACATCGAGAAAACCCGCCGCGCCGGAGCAGACCTCATCGCCCTCTATCTGCACATGGGGGAAGAATACCTCCATGAACCGACCCCGGCTCAAAAGGAGATGGTCCGCGAGCTCACCGCCGCCGGTGCCGATATGATTATCGGCACTCACACCCATGTCCCGCAGCCTCTGGAGTGGATCCGGGTCGCGCTGCCCGACGGCAGTGTCCGCAGATCCCTGGTCGCCTATACCCTGGGTAATTTTTGCACCAACCAGCACCTGACCACCGGTGTGCCCACAGACCTGACCCGCTACGGTCTGCTCACCCGAATCAAACTGGGCAAGGATATGAACAGCGGTGAAAGCTGGATTGAAGATGTCGATTACGAAGTCTATATCTGCCAGATCAACTGGCGCCACCGCGTTATCCCCGTCTCCTTTATCCTCAATGCGCCTCCGGAAAAATATCATCACAGCGAGGCCAGGGTGCAGACCATTCGCCGCCAGCATGAGGCTGTTCTCGAGATCGTGGAAAGATACGGTTTTAGCGCCGAAAAGGGCAACTTTTTACCCTTGAAAAACAGCAATTAAGCGATGCCCCGCTCCCTCAGGTCTCTTTGAGCAGAGCATCGATCTTCTGCACATAAAGATCGGTCAGCGAATCGGAGAACTCCTCGGAAAAGGCTTCGCTGTAGACATGATAGGAGGGTCTTTCCGGATCCGGGAGCACCAGAGCCCACCCCTGGGGGTGGTAGACCTTCAGGCCGTCGATCATCTCGGTCTTTTTATTCGCCGATTCCTGGATCAGACGGCGCATCACCCTTCCCTTCATCGTCCAGGGGCAGGGGATCTCCTTTTCCGTGGTCTTGATCGCCGGGATTTCCTCGAGCAGTCCGGTGAGGGTCAGATCCTGACCGGCCAGCAGATCGAGCAGATAGACCAGGGCGGCGATGCCGTCAAAGGGGAGAGACGCCGCCAGATTGGGCGGACCTTTTCCGGAGGCCCCTTGCTCCTTCCCCGGGGCCATCAAAGATCTGGGCGCTGCCTTGGTTCGCAGAACCCGGCCCTGATAGCGCTCGGCCAGCTTCTCGATAACCTGCGAAACATGCACCGGGACAGCCACCGTACCGCCCCGCTGCTCCCGGAAAACCAGCAGCGAAAGAAGCGCGGTATAGAGATCTCCCTGCACCGCCTTCCCTCTTTCATCGAAAAGAAGCGCCCTCTCACCGCCCGGGGTGAGCACCACCCCCAGGGTGGCGCTGTTTCGGCGCACCGCTGCAGCCAGGTTCAAGTGCGCGGACTGCAGCTCTTCTCCTCCCCGGCAGACTGACAGTTCGCCCGGGCTCCCCCCCGCTGCAGAGTTCACCGTGATCACGGTACAGGAGAGCTCCTGCAGCAGCGGAATCAGAAAGCGGCGCAGGTACGAGGTGGGATTGCCCAAAACCACTCGCAGGCCCGCCCGGGACAGCTTTTGAAAAGAGATCTTTTGCAGCAGCTCCGCCCGGTAGATCTCCGCCATATCGGGCAGCCGCAGGAGCTCACCGAGGGCATCGCCGGAAGCGCGGGGAAAGTCTTCGCGGTAGTAGAGCTGCTCAATTTTGCGCTCCATATTCCGGGAAAGGGGCAGTCCGTCGGCATCAAAAAAAGAGAGGCGTATCACCTGTCTGTCCCCGGAAAAGCAGGCCAGATGGATGCCTCCGGAAGCCTGCAGATAGGTTGTCGCCCGCCTGGCCATGGGAATGAGCAGCTCCCCGGCATCGAGAACCGCCGCCCCCGCCGAGAGCAGACCGGCGACAAGCGCTTTTTGCAGCGTCACCGAAGGCTTGTCGGCATCGCCGCTCACCAGAACCGGGCCCGGCATAGTCGAACCGAAGACAGCACCCAGGCGCACGACCATCTCCGGAGTGATCTCCCGGTTGATCTCCCCCTGGATGCCGTGCCGCCCAAAGAGGGCCCGGGAGACAGAGGTGCCCCAGATCAGGCTTTCATTCAGGGTGACCCCGCTTTCAATCACCTTCGCCGGCCAGACCTTGACTCCGGGTTTGATCACCGCCCCCTCCTCGATGAGGGTGCCGTTTCCGACGACCGCTTCCTCGTAGACCGCCGCCCCTTCCCCGAGCTGAACCCCGCGGCAGAGGATCCCTCCCCGCAGAGCCGCCTTCCTGCCAAGATAGGCCCCTTCCCAGGTGAGCCCCCTCTTTACGGATGACCTCTCCACCGCCCGGGTGTGCGGCCCCAAAACCGTGCCTTCGCCCAGCCGGACCCCTTCGCCGATGTGACAGCCGGCACCGAGATAGAGCGGCCCGGAGAGCTGCGACCGGGGGTGAACCGAGACCCCCTCCTCCATCCAGATTCCCTTGCGGTGTTCCCTTCCCTTCAGCTGCACCTCGACCCGTCCGGCGAGGATCTCCCGGTGCGCCCGCAAATATTCCCTGAGGTCCCCGATATCGCACCAGAACCCCTCCAGCACGCAGCCAAAAAGAGGCTCTTCCATCTCCAGCAGCCGGGGAAAAAGATCCCTGCTGAAGTCAACCATCCTTCCCGTCTCGATCAGGGAGAGCACTTCCGGCTCCAGGATGTAGATCCCTGTATTCACCGTATCGCTGAAAACCTCACCCCACCCCGGTTTCTCCAAAAAGCGGTTGACCCGGCCGTCCGGCCCGATCATGACCACACCGTATTCCAGGGGGTTCTCCACTGATTTAAGAACCAGGGTGGCGACGGCGCCGCGGGCGCGGTGAAGTTCAACCGCTGCAGTGAGATTGAAATCAGTGAGCGCATCCCCGCTGAGCACCACAAAAGTCTCGTCGAGCATGGCGGCGGCGTTTTTAACGCTCCCGGCCGTCCCCAGCGGTTCCTCCTCGACAAAATAGTGCAAGTTAACTCCGAACCGGCCGCCGCTGCCAAAATGTTCCTTGATCTGATCGGGCAGATACTGCAGTGTAACGGCGATCTCACGAAAACCGTGCCTCTGCAACAGCTCAACGCTGTATTCCATCAGCGGGCGGTTCATCACCGGCACCATCGGTTTGGGCCGGTCGCAGGTCAGCGGGCGCAGCCGCGAACCCTCCCCTCCCGCCATGATCACTGCTTTCATCGATGGTCACCCCCATAAGAGTACGCGCTTGAAAAACAGATCAAGATCTTGGCGCCATCCCCGGACAACAGACTCGGCATCAGCGGTAGCGGGACGGAGGCGGGGAGACGGTGGAAACCGGTTCCCCTTTTTCCGAGGAGCGCTCCTGAGGAGACAAACGCCGCCAGCGCCGCGCTTCCGGTGAGTAGACGATCTGCTGATAAACCTCTTCATACCGGCGGGCGATGGAAAACCAGGAGAAGTTCTTTTCGACATCCTGCAGAGCCCTTTGGGCCAGGCGGCGGGCCCCTTCCGGGTGCTGCAGCAGCGCACAGATCTGCTCCGCCAGCTCAAAATCGTTTTCCACGGCCACCCTGATCCCGTTGACCCCATGCTGCACTGTTTCCGCAAACCCCCCGGTGTCGCTCACCACCACCGGCGTCTGCGCCGCCATCGCCTCGAGGGCAACCAGGCCGAAAGGCTCATAGAGGCTCGGGAAGATCGCCAGATCAGCATGGGCGTAAAGCTGATTGCGCGTCTCCTCATCGATATAGCCGGCAAAGGTAACCCGGTGATCGATGCCGAGATGCAACGCCTGCCGGTGCAGCTCCTCAGCGTAGGGACCCTGTCCGGCAACGATGAGGCGCACATGCGGAATCCGTTCGCCGATCTTCGGAAGAGCCTGCAGCAGCACCTGCACCCCTTTCTCCCGCACCAGCCTGCCGATAAAGAAAAGAATTTTCTCCTCCGGTCCGGCAAACCGCCGGCGCACCGCCGGGTCGGGAGCGGGAACCTGAAAAGCTTCCGGGCGAATTCCGTTGGGGATAATGGAGATCTTGTCCGGAGGCAGGTTGAAGACCCCTTCGATCTCCGAGCGCATATAGCGGCTGTTGCAGATCACCCGCCAGGCCTCGTAAGTCAGGGACCACTCCACCTCACCGATATAGCGCTGCTCATCGTTGTGCAGGCCGTGGTTGCGCCCAAATTCCGTCGCATGAACCGAAGCGACCAGGGGAATTTGAAAGATGTGCTTGAGCCCCCGCCCGGCGTAGGCGACGAGCCAGTCGTGGGCATGCACCAGATCGAAACGCTTTTTCCGGCAGAGGCGAACCCCTTGCTCCAGCATGGCCAGGTTCAGCTGGTGGACCCAGGCAAAAAAGTTAAGCGGCCGCCCGTGGTAAGGCGCCACCCGGTGGACGGACACCCCGTTTTTTTTCTCCGTTTCCGGCAGAGCTTCTTCCAGAGCGGTGATTACTTCCACTTCATTTCCCTCCTGCACCAGAGCGCGGGAGAGCTCGCTGACCACATGGGCAATCCCGCCGACCACACGGGGGGGGTACTCCCAGGAAAGCGCCAAGATACGCATCTGTTCCACTCCATCTCATGGCTTTTCTCTAGTATCCCCGGAATTCAAAGAAACTTGCCTTGCCAAAATCGCTATCTTCAGCGGGGGCCCGCCACCGCTTCCAGCATCTTCTCCACCTGAAGGGTATCACCGTCGGTCCGGACGATCACGCTGCCGTGCAGATCGGTTCGCCAGGTGATCACACCGGCCTCTTCCAGAACAGCCAGAGTCTCCGGCCGGGGGTGGCCGAAGGAGTTGGTGCCCACTGATATTACCGCATGCTCCGGCCTCACTGCGTGAACAAACTCGGAAAGCGGCTCCATGAACCCGCCGTGGTGAGGCACCAAAAGAACCGCCGCCTCAAGAGCTGCTTTTCCCCTGAGCAGGCTGCGAGCAGCCTCATCCTCAATATCACCGCAAAAAAGAAAGCTCACCTTCTTGTAGCTCAGCTTCATCACCAGAGAATTGTTGTTCAGATCGCTGCCGGTTCCCTCAAACAGCTCCCGGGGAGGGGAGAAAGTCTCAATGAGCAGACCGGAAGGCGCACTCCAGCAGCGCCCGGCACCCGCTTTCTCCATGGGGATACCCCGGGCGGCGGCCTTTTCCAGAAGCTCATCGTAAAACGGCGAGTCCCCCGGTACCGGCGAGAGGAGCAGCAGCCCCACGGGGATCTCCCCCAAAAGGGGCAGCATCCCTCCAAAATGATCTTCATGGGGATGGCTGACGACAACAAGGTCAATAAAACGAACCCCCTCCCTCCGCAAAAAGGGGAGCAGCACCATCTCACCGGTCCGGCCCGGATCCCCCCGGTGCGGCGGCTCCCCGCCCCCGTCGATTAAAATCGTCGTCCCGCAGGGCGCCTCCACAAGAGCCGCCGCCCCCTGGCCCACATCCAGATATGTAACCACGAGGTCGGGGGAGCGGGACGGGGACAGATTTAAACCCCACAGCAGCAGGACCGCGCCCCCTAAAGCGGCAAAAAGCAACCGCTTGCGGTAAGCGGTGCTCTGCAAAACCGTCGGGAACAGCCGGAAGCGATCTTTTTGCCGCAACAGCCCCGGCTCCTCCGGAAAAGAGCCCGCCTCCTGCTGCCGGCGGTGGCGGTAATAAAAAGCGCAGGCAGCGACCAGCATTCCGTAGATAAGAACCAGACCCGCCGGTCCCGGCGGATAAACGGGCCGGTAAAAGAACGGGAAGCGGGCCAGAGCGGTAATCGCCAGGACCAACTCCAGCAGCCAGCGGCAGGGGAACAGCAGCACCGCCGCAACTGGCGGCAGCAGGACCCCGCTCAGGGCGCCGCCCAGCCCCAGCCCCACCACCGGCGACATCAGCGGCAGCAAAAGCAGGTTGAAGAGCAGCGCCCCCACGGGGACATGCTGAAAATAGTACGCGCAGATCGGCAGAACCCCGATCTGTGCCGCCAGCGTCACCGTCAGAAGAGCGCGGATAAATCGGGGCAGTTTCAACCGGGCCGCTGCCCGTGCCAGGGGCGGCTGCAGATAGATGATCGAGAGGGTGGCGAGATAGGAGAGCTGAAAGCCGATGGAAAAGAGAAAAAGAGGGTTGAACAGCAGGGTTACCAGGGCAGCGAGAGCCACCGTGGTGGGCAGATCCCGCTCCCGTTCGAGCAGCAGGGCGCCCAGGGCAAAGGAGATCATCACCGCCGCCCGCAGCGCCGAGGGACGCATCCCCGTCAGATAGGCGTAACCGAAGATCAAGACTATGGCTGCCACCAGCGGCACTTTCCCCCGCAGCCCGAGAAGGCGCCACAGCCCCAGGATCAGCGCTGCAACCAGCCCGACGTGAAGGCCGGAAACCGCCAACAGATGGCCGGTGCCGCTGGACCGGAAGTTCTGCTGCACCTCTTCGGGCAGGCGGCTGCGCTGTCCGAAGAGGATTCCCGCCAGCAGCTCCGCCGCCGGCGAGGGCATGTTCCGGTCGATGACGGCGGTCATGCGCCGGCGCAGCGCCAGGGCCGAAGACTCCAGCCCTCCCGTCTCTCCGTCGCCCAGGGAGCTGATCTGTACCGGTTTGGGATAGATCAGCCCGTCGATCCCCTGGGAACGCAGGTAGAAAGCGTAGTCAAAGCCGCCGGGCACGCGCCGCCCCGGCGGCCTGGTGATAGTCCCGCGCAGGCGCAGCCTCTCACCGTAGCGGTACAGCTCCTGCTCATCGCCGTAAACCTTGACCAGAAGCCGGCCCGTAAGGGCAAAACGCCCCGCGGGTATTTCTATTTTTTCCACCCGTAGCACATAGGCGCTGTGATCGTCGTAGAGCAGCGGTTCTTCGGCAATGCTCCCTTCGACATAGAGCGGGGAGCCGGCATAACCGAGAACACTTTCGCCGTCGTGCTGCGGATAGAAAGAGGCAAAAAAGGCCGCCGTCCCGGCAGCCGCCGCTGCCAAAAACAAAAAGAGCGCCAGGATGCCGAGGCGCCTTTTCCAGAGGGCCCCTCCCGCCCCGCTCAGCAGCAGCGCCGGCAGCAGCAGCGCCCACAGCGGTGCTTCCAGCCAGAGCCGCCCCAGGGCAATGCCGGCGATATAGCAAAGGCTGATAGCCATGAGCGGCCGGAACTTAAAACTCAAACGGGTCACCTCTCCCCAGCGGTTTCAGGGTTCAGTGGAAAGCGGGCAAGGTTGGCAAAATATTGGTCTCGGTAGGGTAATCTTTACATTGCTGTTTGTTTGACGGGGCTCT
>JAAZIG010000139.1 GCA_012510325.1 Bacillota bacterium | reverse complement strand
TCGTTGATGTAGCCGATCACCTTGACTCCGTCTATTATTTTGTAGGCATAGATGATCGCCGGAGTATTGGAGAGAATGGTGGCAAGGCGCTCTCTTTCACCGGACAGCAAACTGATGGTTTGTCCTTCTTTTTCCCTCTGTCCGGGACAATTATAAAAAGTAACGATGATGCGGCGGCTGTTTCTTTCATAAGCGGAAATTTCATAGTGGCGGTCAAGGCTGGGGGAGTAATTACGTATGCGGACGGCGTCGCCGGAGGGGGCGGTTCGGGCCAGGCTCTCCAGCAAATCAGCCTGGTTGAGATCGATGGACGATAAATATGGAGCTGCTTTTTGACCGATAATCTCTGTCCTTTTTAGTGCCGTTATTGTTTCAAAAGAGGAATTAACTTCGCGGAAGATCAGATCAACAGGGTTGCCCGCATCGTCACAAATGAGTTCGAATTCAGCATAAGCCAAACTGTTCGGGAGAAGGCCATCGTGTTCTTGTCCTTTCACTGAAATCACGTCCTGCATCCCTGATAAAGGGAAAAGGGTATAAAAAAACCCACAACTAAACTTCAATTCCCAAGAGGGGCGATTTTAAGTAAATTAATTCGACAAAGTTTTACAGAAATCCTTTATCATAAAAAATGTGATCAGGTAAATTTTGTTTTTAATTTCTGCATTTCTACGGTTTGCCCTGAGGGAAAAACATTTTGTTGCGGCGCGGGTGTGCTCACCAGGTCCGGTCTGAGGGAGTCAGAGGACTTGGTCTATATTTGTAGAATAAATAAAATAATGATTGAACCAGGCCGGGGGAACCGCTAATGAAAGAAAAAGATAGGCAGCGCCTGCTGACAAAGAACCTAGCCGATGCCTACGCTTATTACCAGGTGCTCACTGACGGCAACGGAGAGGTCGTTGATTTTAAAATATTGGAGGTCAACCGGGCTTTTGAAACCATGACCGGTCTTCAGAGAGAGCAGGTTTTGGGGAAAGGAATTGTTGAAGTGTGCCCGGGAATAGAACGCTCTTTTGCTGATTGGAGCGATGCATATGACCGCGTTGCCGCCGGAAATGAAAATGTTTGCTTTGAGCACTGCTGCGAACCGGCCGGGCGGCGGTTTAGGCTCGCTGTTTACGCTGATGCCCCCGGTTATTTCTCGACAATCTTTCACGAGATCACGGAGAGCAGATATTCCGGAAAGGGTGGGATTGTCGGTGTGCTGATGCCCTTTTTGAATGTTACCGAGCAATACCTCAGCCACAAGGAACTGAGAAAAGCGATCGGTTACTTTGAATATCTGCTTAAAGCAACCCGAACCGGAGTTGATATTGTCGACAAAGAGTACAACCTGCTGTACGTGGATGAGTTCTGGCAAAATTTCTACGGCGATCCCGGGGAGCGCAAATGCTACGAATATTTTAAGCAAAGTAGGGAGCCGTGTGCCGCCTGCGGTGTGGCCCACGCTCTGGAGACAAATGAGGTCACCTTATTCGAGCAAACGCTGCAGGGGGGGCGTTATGTCTTTGAATGCCATGCTGTTCCTTTTCAGAATGAACAGGGGGAGCGGTTTGTCACCGGGCTAAAAACAGATATTACCGGGCGCAAGGAGCTGGAAGAAAAACTTAAATTTCAGCTGCAGTTTGAAAAGATGGTCAGCGGCATCTCGGGCAGCCTTGTCGATATAGCTGCAGAGCAGATCGATGGGGTAATCAGGCGTTCACTGCAGCAGTTTGGGGAATTTTTCAAGGTGGACCGGGGGGTTATCTTTCAATTAATCCACGCGGAAGAGGCTCTGGTCAGCACTCATGAATGGTGTGCTCCAGGGATCAAGCCGCTGTCCGGTCCATTTAAGCGGTTTACGATCAAGGAGCTGCCCTGGCTGTTCACCCAGGTTCGGGAAAGGGACCTTCTCTATGCCTTTGATGTTGCCAAGCTGCCGCCGGAGGCGGAAAGGGATAAGGAAGCGTTCGCCCGTCAGGGCATAAAATCTTTTTTGGTTCTCCCTTTTACCAGAAGTGCCGCCGGGCAGGTCAACGGTTTTCTGGCATTTGATTCTGTCAGGGAGAAAAAATCCTGGACCGGAGAACAGATTAATCTGCTCAGAGTTGTTTCCCGGGTCATCACCGGAGCGTTTACCCGGCAGCAGCTGGAGAAAGAGCGCAATGAAGCCCTGCGGCTGCTGCGCGAAAGCGAGGAAAGCCTTTCCACAACCCTACACTCTATCGGCGATGGGGTTATCGCCACCGATATTGACGGTAAGATCACGCGGATGAATCCCAAGGCCGAGAGCCTGACCGGCTGGTCTCTAAAAAGAGCGCAGGGCCGTCCGCTGGAGGAGGTTTGCCGGATGATCAATGTCAAGACCGGCGAGCCTGTTTATAGCTCCGTAAACCGTGTTCTTGAAACGGGCCAAGAAGTGATGCTGACTAACAACGCCGCTCTTGTCGGGCCAAATGGAACCATCCACCAGATCAGCGACAGCGCCGCCCCCATTTGGGATAGTGAGGGAAAGCTTTGCGGTGTGGTCATGGTTTTCTTCGATGTGACCGAACAGTACCGGGCCAGGGAGGAGCTCCAACAGAGCGAGGCCCGCTATCGCACAATTGTGGAGAATATCAATGAAGCCCTGCTGATATTCGATTTTCAGCTGGTGATTAAAGATCTCAACGAGAACGCCCACCGGCTGCTGGGCTATGAACGGAAAGAACTTATCGGCGCCAATATGGCGCTGATCACCAGCCGGGAGGATCAAGAACATGGGGCCGAGCTGCTGGAAAAGCTGTTGCGAGAGAGCAGGCTTCTTTTTGAGGGGGCCATGGTGCGTCGGAACGGGACCATGGTGCCGGTTGAAGTCAGCCTGAAAGTAGTTTCCCGGGCCGGCGGCGGTCTGGTGCAGGGCTTTATCAGGGATATTACCAAGCGCAAGGAGGATGAACAGCGCATCGCCGAGTACACCGCAGAGCTTGAAGAGCTCTATCAGAAGCTCGATCAGGAGATGGATCGGGCCCGGCAGGTTCACAAAAGAACGCTGCCGAAGAACCTTCCTGTGGTTAAGGGGGTCTCGCTGGCGGCTCATTACCAGCCTGCAGCGGAACTGGGCGGCGATTTCTATGATGTGGTGAAGCTGGGCCGGAAGCTTATTATCTACCTTTCCGATGTGACGGGCCATGGGGCTGACGGAGCCTTGTTGAGCCTTTTTGTAAAGCATACGATCAAGGGATTCCTTTCGTTTTCTCCGGAGAAAAGTATCCGCCCGGAAAACATTCTGCGCTACCTTTCGACCCAGTTTCAGCAGAAAAATTTATCCGAGGACTATTTTATCTGCATTTTCCTGGCTGTCCTCGATCTGGAGACGATGACGCTGACCTATACCGCGGCGGGGTTTCAGGATGCGCCGCTGGTCAGGCTGGGCACAGGCGAGCGGTTGAAGCTTGTCAGCAAAGGTCTCTTCCTTTCCCCGGCTTTCTCCGACGATCTGCTCAACCTGGAGGAGAGCCGGATCGAGCTTCCTCCCGGCAGCACCATCTTCTTCAATACAGACGGTTTGAGCGAGCAACAGGGGGCCGGTGGTGCCTGCTTCGGCGAACGGCTTCCCGAGCTGTTCTATGAACACAGTGCGCTTCCTCCCCGGCAGATTGTTCAGTTTATCTGTGAGGATTTTCAGGAGTTTAACGGGGGCTCCCTGCAGGGGAGCGATGATATCACTTTCCTGGTCATGCAAATTGACACCGGCACCACCAGGGTGGAGCATCTGGAGCTGCCCAGCGCTATTGCGGAGCTGGAACATCTTCGGAAGAGGGCCTCCGCTTTCCTGGGCAATGCTCAGGAAAAGGATTTTTTTCTGACCTGCCTGCACGAGCTCGTTTCCAACGCCATGGAGCACGGCCACGGGCTGAACCGGGAGAAAACCGTCTCGGTGGAGCTCTGCAGGGCGGACAGCTTCTATCGGGGGACCGTAAAAGACCGGGGCGAGGGATTTGACTGGCGGGAGCAACTCGGTAAGCCGCTGGAGTTTGCCGGTGCTTCGGTACGGGGCCGGGGCATTGCCCTGGTCAGAAAGTGCAGTGACCGGCTCCTTTACAACATGAAGGGCAACGAGGTGTCTTTTTTTATTTACCGCTAAAGGAGGGGAAACATCATGGAGCTGGAATTCCTGGGTCAGTTTGGAAAGGTGATCCCTCCGCAAAGAGTGGATCTGGCCAATGCCCACGAATTCAGGCAGGCCCTGCAATCGCTTTTCGAACAGGGCTGTAGCACCATCATCATTGACTGCACCGATCTGGCGATAATAGACAGTGCCGCACTGGGTACCATGGTCATGTTTCAGAAAAGGCTGAAGGAACGGGGGGGCGAACTGAAAATGATCAATGTCCGTCATAGCCATATCAAGAATCTATTTGATATGATTGAGCTGGATCGAATTATCCAAATCGAACGAACCTGAAAAGGAGACCATTACAGAGGAGGTAGAAAAATGGTCGATCCGCGGCTGAAGGAACTGGCGAACAATCTGATCAGCTATTCCTGTGAGCTGAAGAAGGGAGAAAAAGTCCTCATCGAAGCTGTTGGCCTGGAGGTGCCTCTGGTCAGGGAATTAATCCGGAAGGCTTATCTGGTCGGGGCGACACCGCTGGTGACGATAAAAGATAACGAGATAAACCGGGCCCTGATTATGGAATGTACTGAAGAGCAGCTCGCGCTCATGGCCCGCTATGAGCGGATGAGGATGGAGAGCGTCGATGCGTATATCGGCGTTAGGTCAGGCCGCAACATCTCCGAGCTGGCCGATGTGCCGCCGGAAAAGATGCAGCTGTATATGAAAAATCTGTGGGAAGAGGTTCACGGGCGGATCCGGGTGCCCGATACCAAATGGGTGGTCCTGCGCTTCCCCAACCCGTCAATGGCCCAGCTTGCCGGGATGAGCACGGAGGCATTTACCGACCACTACTTCAAGGTGTGCAATCTCGACTACTCGAAGATGTCCCGGGCCATGGAGCCCCTGGTCGAGCTGATGAATCAAACTGACCGGGTCAGGATCGTCGGCCAGGGAACCGAGCTGACCTTTTCGATCAAAGGGCTGCAGGCGGTCAAATGTGACGGCAGGCTCAACGTTCCCGACGGGGAGGTCTACACCGCACCGGTGCGAGAATCGGTCAACGGGGTCATCTCGTACAATACCCCTTCCCAGTACCACGGCTTTACCTTCCGCGATGTTAAATTCGAGTTTGCCGATGGCAAGATCGTCAAGGCACAGTCCAACGATCCGGAAAGGATCAACAAGATCCTCGATACCGACGAGGGGGCCCGGTATATCGGTGAGTTTGCCCTCGGGGTGAACCCCTATATCACCGGTGCGATCAACGATATCCTTTTCGATGAAAAGATTGCCGGTTCGTTTCACTTTACGCCGGGCAACTGCTACGACGACTGTGACAACGGCAACAGATCGGCGGTTCACTGGGACCTGGTCTGTATCCAGACCCCCGAGTACGGCGGCGGTGAGATCTATTTCGACGATCGCCTGATCAGGAAAGACGGCCTTTTTGTTCTGCCCGAACTGGAGCCGCTCAATCCGGAAAATCTGAAATAGCGGTTTGCGAACCGGTTTTTGGAGGGGCCGCCTGGCCGTGCAGGAGCCCCCGGGCGGCTGCTTGTGGGGAATGCTTGACCGGACGCCCGACGCCCGGCGCGGCTCAGGCCCGGGCCGGGCCGGTTCCCGATCGTGTCCCGCTGCACTTTGCTCTTCGCTGCGCTGACCGCACTGGAGCACTGCCCTAGCGCAGTCTTTTTTTTGCAGTAATGACAAGCTCCACCCTGAACCCTTTTTGGCTCTGACGCACCGTCGCCGCCATGAAGCCGAAAAAGAACGCCGACCAGATTGCCCCGGCTGCGGCGGCACCGGTGACTATTCGCCAGGGCGGCGCCCAGCTAAAGGGACGGATCAGCATTGAGAGCAGGTAGAGGAAGACACCGGAAAGACTCCAGTTAAAGTCGACCGGAGGCAGCTGCTCCAGCAAACCGGTCAGCTCCGCCGGGGCAAAAATATAGAGCATGCCGGCTGAGAGGAGCACGAGCAGGATCAGATTGAACAGAAACATCAGCCAGGCCGCTCCGGGGGCGATCCGCTGGCGGGGGTTGTCCGGATGATAGCGGCACCGGTTGATGGAGAAATAAAGGCCCATGGCGCTGGCGGCGAGCGTCAGCAAAAGAGCCCCTGCCGCCATGAGCAGCGCCATCCTGCCGGAGAGCCCCGTTGCCAGGGCGGTTCCCAAAAGCATCAGCTCCATCAGGACGATGGTGGGGAGAACTGCAGCGACAAGCTTGCCCCAGGTCACCGGCCATCCGGCCAGGGGAACGCTGTTTAAGATCCACTCCGACTCCCCCTCCCGGCCGAAGGATTGCGCCGCCATATTTCCGCTGAACATGATCGTGTAGCTGAGCAGGATCGCGATCAGCGTAGCGCGGGAGGCTTCGCCGGGCAGGAAGATATTCTGACCGATAAAGAACCCCAAAAGGACCAGGGGAATCAAGTAACCGAACCATTCACGGGTGTCACGCTTCAGGTAGAGAAGATCTTTTTTGGCCACGGCCCACAGCCCCCGCCAGGAGGATGCTTTGGGGCCTGCTGTGGCGGGCAGATCGAACAAACCGCCCTCCTGGGGCCGCGCCGCCCCGGCTCTATTTTTCAGCTTGCTCCGTTTTTTCCGGCTGCCGCCGCCCTGTCCCCGGCTCAGGGCAATCCAGCCGCGGCGGAAACCCCGCTCTACCAGCAGAAAGGCTGCGGCGAAGATCATCGCGCCCAACACCAGAAGGAGCAGGCTCCAACCGAGAGCAGTCCCCTGGTGGCCGGCAGCGCTGCCGGCCAGCGCCCGGGAACCCCATCCCCAGGGGAAGTAGTCCATCGCCCGCAGCAACTCCGGCCGGCCGCTGAGCCAGTTGGCAGGGTCAAACTGTTGGTTGTTCCTGAGCATCAGGTTGGGGAGTTGGAATAGCAGAGCGATGAGCAGCCCACCGAGACCGCCGAGCAGCCCGACAGCTTCGCGGCTGCGGTGCGGCGGAACGATTTGCATCACCAGCAGATTTAACAGCTCCGCTATAGCGATCCCGGCAGCCCATAAGCCGAGGGTGACCAGCACTGCAAAGAGATAGTAGAGCGGGCCGGCCCCGAAGAGCAGGCCGAAGAAGAGCGCCGGAAGAAAGGTAAAGATGAGCACAGTGATGGAGTTGCCTCCGGCGATAACCAGAGATTTTACGGCGAAAACCGCCCGGGTGGAGACCGGAGCCACAAAGAGCAGTTCCAGATCTTCGGACATGTAGAGGGTGGCGAAGGCGGTGGTGATCCCGAAGAAGAGGGATCCGGCAAAGCCGGCCATGAAGATCAGCGCAAGGAAGCCGCCGGCGGTCTCGGGCGGCAGCTGACTTAAGGCTCCGTATGCGAACCAGGCCAGATAGAACAAGGTGTATAAGATGAGCAGTGAGATCGCTGCCGTTCCGATGAGCGTCGCCCGGGGCCAGTGGCGGATCTTGTTCCAGGTAACCCGCAGCTGAGCGGCCAGAAGCAGCTTGAAATCCTGCCCGAAGGAACGCGGCGGCGGTGCTTCAGTCAGTGGAGCCGGTAGTGCGATCTTCAAGGTTTGTCCCCTCCTCAAGGCTGCGGATCAGCGCGGCGTTTTCAGCTCCGCCGGTAAGCTCGAGAAAAATATCCTCAAGGCTTTCATCATCATGGCCCACCTGCTTCCGGAGCTCTTCCGGGCTGCCCTGAGCGATGAGCCTGCCTTCCTGCAAGATCCCGACGCGGTGGCACATCCGCTCCGCGATCTCGAGGATATGAGTGGAGACAAAAACCGCCGCCCCCTGCCGGGCCAGCTCCTGCAGAACGTTTTTTAGCAGGCGGGCGCTGCGGGGATCGAGGCCGACAGTAGGTTCATCCATCAGCAGCACCCGGGGGCGGTGAATCAGCGCCGCCGCCAGCACCACTTTCTGGCGCATGCCGTGGGAGTAGCTCTCCAGCAGCTCGTCGGCCCGCCCGGTCAGCTCGAAGAAAGCGAGGAGCCGGGCGGCCTGCTCCCGGGCATAATCCGGGGGCATGCGGTAGAGAGCGGCGATGAGGTCGAGGAATTCGCGGGCGGTCAACTTGCCGTATATTTTTGGTTCATCGGGCACATAGGCCAGCAGCGCTTTGGCTTGGGCCGGCTCCCTGTTGATATCGTATCCGCAGATAAAGGCTTGGCCGGAGGTGGGTTCGAGCAGACCGGTAAGCATGCGGATAGTGGTGGTTTTCCCGGAGCCGTTGGGACCGAGGAAGCCGTAGATCTCGCCTGCGTTCACTTCCAGGTCGAGGTGATCCACTGCTGTGACGGTGCCAAACTGCCGGGTGAGGCGGTCGGTCTTGATCAAGATCGGGTTCATGGTCTGGCTCCTTCCGTGAGCAAGCGCTGCTCAGATAATCTGATCTTTTTCTATATGAAAGAGGAGATTCCTTCCCGGGTGCACCTGTTTGCTCCGGAAAAGGGGAGCACCCCTGGAAAGCGTACGGATAGTCGGAAGAACATTGCCCTGCGCCGGCCGGGTGCAGCGAGAGGGATCTCCTCGATCTCCTCGATCCAAATTACCCTTGTTTTTTTAAGAGAGACACTCTATAATATAGGCGAAAGCGAGTTCGGGAAATGTTATATATTGCCCACGCGCCTGTAGCTCAGGGGGAGAGCGCCTGCTTGACGCGCAGGAGGTCGCAGGTTCGATACCTGCCGGGCGCACCACACAAAAGAGCAGCGGGTTGCTGCTCTTTTCCATAATTCATACTTACAGCTAGGAGGGTGGGTTGTGTCGGCCAATCTTACCCCGCAGTACCATGCTG
>JAAZIG010000138.1 GCA_012510325.1 Bacillota bacterium | reverse complement strand
CTTGCCCTGATGGAGCAGCTCCGCCAGGAAAATGAGAAACTGAAGCCCAAACAGGGGGCGATCCGCCGGAACTTCAAAAAACTACGGGAGCAGCTGTTTCCCCCGAAAAAACGATAAGCCGGCGGGCAGCTGTTTTCTCAAGTGGCCTGCTCAAGTGGTCTGCTTAAAGGTTTTCACAGGCTGCGGTGCCCCCATGGACGATGAACACCGCCCCTGATTTTCCCAACCCCGTTCTTCCGGATCTTGAAGATGCCTGTGGGGGCGCCTTCCCGACCCCGGCTCGCTTAACACTCAGCCGGCTATTTCAAACTGGCTGTTGTACAGGTCCGCATAAAAGCCATTTTGGGCGAGCAGCCCGGCATGCGTACCCTGCTCAACGATAGCACCCTCATGCATTACCAGAATCAGATCGGCGTTGCGGATGGTGGAGAGGCGGTGGGCGATGACAAAACTGGTGCGGCCGCGCATCAGGTTATCCATCGCCTTCTGAATGAAGGCCTCGGTGCGGGTATCGACATTGCTGGTGGCCTCATCGAGGATGAGGATCGCCGGATCGGCCAGAATGGCCCGCGCAATGGTCAGAAGCTGTTTTTGTCCCTGCGAGATATTGTCGGCCTCTTCATTGAGAACCATATTATAACCTCCGGGCAGGGTGCGCACAAAATGATCGGCCTGGGCGACAACAGCGGCCCGGCGCACCTCTTCATCGGAGGCCTCCCGCCTGCCGTAGCGGATGTTGTCGGCAATAGTTCCGTTAAACAGCCAGGTATCCTGCAGCACCATGCCGAAGAGCGAGCGCAGCTCGCTGCGCTTAAACTGGCGCACATCGCGTCCATCAATAGTGATAGCACCGCTCGTCACATCATAAAAGCGCATCAGCAGTTTCACTATCGTCGTCTTTCCTGCACCGGTGGGCCCGACAATGGCGATCTTCTGACCCGGACTGACCGCAATACTGAAGTCTTTAATTACCGTTCTATCCGCCTCATAACCGAAGGAAACCTGCTCAAAGAGAACGCTGCCGGCGGCAGCGCCGGAGCGTGGGGCGCCGGCCGCCGCCTTTTCGGGCTCCTCCTCGGCTTCATCCAAAAATTCAAAGACGCGCTCGGCGGCCGCCGCCGTCTGCTGGAGGATGTTGGAGATATTGGCCACCTGCGTCACGGGCTGTGTAAAAGAGCGCACATACTGGATGAAAGCCTGGATGCCGCCGACGGTGAGCACCCCCCTGACCGCATAGTAACCGCCCAGTATGCAGATGGCCACATAAGCCAGATTGCCGATAAAGACAGTCACCGGCATCATCAGCCCGGAGAGAAAATTGGATTTCCAGGCTGCTTGGTACAGCGATTCATTGTATTGCCCAAAGGTCTTCAGCGATTCCTCTTCGCCGCTGAAGGCCTTGACCAGCTCATGATTGCTGAGCATCTCTTCCACATGGCCGTTGACGCTCCCCAAAAACCTTTGCTGATCGGCGAAGTGCACCTGGGATTTCTTGACGATAAAGATGACCGCAGCAGCGGTCAGGGGAATAATACAGAGCGCCGCCAGAGTCAGCTGCCAGCTGATCGTCAGCATCATAACGGTGATACCGACAAGAGAGATCGCCGCAGTGATGATCTGCGTCAAACTATGGTTTAAAGTATGGCCGATTGTATCGATATCGTTGGTGATCCTGCTCAAGATATCGCCGTGGCTGGTCTGGTCGTAGTAGCTCAGGGGCAGCCGGTGAATCTTGCTGCCGAGATCATTTCTCAGCTTAAGGGTCACCCCGGCAGTTACGCCCGCCAGCAAATAGCCCTGCAGATAGCTAAATAGAGCGCTGACCGCATACAACCCGAGCACTCCCAGAAGAATCCCGCCTATTTTGGTGAAATCTATGGAACCGGTTCCGGCGATGAGTTCCATCATGCCGCTGAAAAGCAGATCGGTGGCCCGTCCCAATATCCGTGGTCCCAAAATGGTGAATACGGTGGAGGCAACAGCGAGGATCGATACAAAAAGTATCGTCCGACGATGGTTCCCCAGATAGCCGATGAGCTTGACCATGGCCCCCTTGAAATCCTTGGCTCTCTCCCCGGGCCTCATCGCACCCATGGGTCCCCGCCCCGGATGACCTCTCCGGGGGGACTCGCTTCTCCGTTCCCCGGCGCCGCTCATGCCAGCTCCTCCTGCGCCAGCTGCGACGAAGCGATCTCGAGGTATTGGGGGCATTTCTTCAAGAGCTCTCCATGGGTGCCCTTTCCGACAATTGTACCCCTGTCCAGGACAATAATCTGTTCCGCATGCATAATGGTGCCCACCCTCTGGGCGATCATGATCACCGTGCTGCCGCCGAGCTGTTGTTTCAAACTCCGGCGCAGGGCGGCATCGGTCTTGAAATCAAGGGCGGAGAAACTGTCATCGAAAATATAGATCTCCGCCGGCCTGGCCAGGGCGCGGGCGATGGAAAGCCGCTGCTTCTGACCACCGGAAAGATTGCCGCCCCCCCGGGCGATCTCCGCACCGAAGCGATCGGGGTACTCCGCAATGAATTCCATGGCCTGAGCGGTCGCCGCAGCCCTTTCGATCTCCCCCTCCGACGCTTCTTTATGGCCGTAGCGGATAGTGGAGCTGATCGTGCCGCTGAGCAGAGCCCCTGTTTGGGGGGCAAACCCTATTTTGTCTCTCAGATCCTTCCGTTTTACCTGCCGCACATCGACACCGCCAACCATGATCCGGCCCCCGCTGACATCATACATGCGCATTATCAGGCGGGCGATGGTTGACTTTCCCGAGCCCGTCGAGCCGATGATCGCCGTCGTTTTTCCCGGTTTGGCGGTAAAAGTGACCTCCCTTAAGGTATCCTCCTCCGCCCCCTCGTAGCGGAAGCTAACATTTTCAAACTCCACCCAACCTCTTTTCCCGACCCGGAAATCCTGAGGCACTTCCAGATCGACAATGGCGCTTTCCATCTCCAGCACCTCGACAATCCGTCCGGCGGAAACAGCAGCCCGGGGGACAAATACAAAGACCATTGAGAGCATCAGGAAAGCCATGATCACCTGCATGGCGTACTGCATAAACGCCATCACATCACCCACCTGCATGGCGGAATTTGCAATCTGCCCCGCACCGACCCAGATGACGAGCACGCTGACCCCGTTCATCACCAGCATCATCAGCGGCATCATCAAAACCATGATCCGGTGCACAAAAAGATTCGTCTTCGTCAACTCTTCATTGGCTGTTCCGAAGCGCTTCTGTTCGTGCCTCTCCGCGGCAAAGGCGCGGATGACCATCAAACCGCTTAAGTTTTCCCTCGAGACCAGATTCAATCTGTCGACCAGCTTTTGCAGGATTTCGAATTTGGGCAGGACAATGGAGATGAGCACCATGACCAGACCGGCGAGGACAATACAGGCCGCCGCAATGATCCAGCTCATGGAGACCGAGCTGCTCAGCGCCATAATGACACCGCCGATCCCCATGATCGGGGCGTAGCAGATCATCCTGATACCGATCATGAGCAGCATCTGAATCTGAGTGACATCGTTGGTGCAGCGGGTGATCAGCGAAGCGGCTCCGAAACGATCAAACTCGCTGTTTGAAAATCTCTCGATACGGGCGAAAATATCCCGGCGCAGATTGCGGGCTGCTCCCGCCGCTATCCTCGATGAGAGCAAGCCAACCAGAACAGCAGCCGCTCCCCCGAAGAGGGCAATGGCGAGCATGGCCAGACCGGTCCGCACAATATAGGCACTCTGCTTGGCACTCATCGCCACGCCCAACTCGCTGTAAAAGGCCCGGGCCAGCATAATCCCGCTCTGCTCCAGAAGGCGTTCATCATTTAGCTGCGCCTTTTCCCGGGCAGCGGCAACGGTGGATTCGGGCAGCTGCTCCAGCAGCGGCTGCACCCGGTAAAGCATCGCCATCTCCATTTCCGCCATTTCATCCGGCGCTTTCCCCGTGCCGGCCGGGCTGCTCTGCGCCCCCATCTCCCCGGCCAAATTGATCAGCGTCCATGTCGCCGTGCCAAAAGCCCGGTCCAGCTCCGCCTGGACGGCGCTATCTGTCTCTTTTTGCACATAGAGCTTCGCTTCGGCTTCGGGGTAGAGACTGCGGTAGGTTACTCCGGCAGCGCTCTCCTCGGCAGCGGAGACCAGCACATAGCGGTCATCGATGAGCTGCCGCTCCTCTGCCGTCATCAGTGCAGTGAGCAACCTGAGTCCTCTTACACTGATCGCCTCCGGTGCGGCGTGTTCGATGCCGTTTTGCTGAATGCCCACGTTGACGATCCCCGCCATATATCTTGGCAGGCTCAGCTCGCTCAGCGCCTGCCCGAACAGTAACGCAATAGTAATGACCAAACCGAATAAAAACGGTCGCAAGTACTTTGTCAACTTCATCAAGTCGTTCTGTGCCCCTCTCACCCGCCGCCCCGTTCAAATTTCGCGGACATGCGTAAAAATTAGCCGGTCCTGATAAACGATCAATGAACTGAAATAAACCGGGCAATACCAAAACTTCAAACAATACTTTACCGCCAGTGCACCGGTCCGCCAAAGCGGATGCGCCCGCCTCAGCAGTCCCGGCAATCCACCGGCAAAAAGACTGTAAACACCGCTCCGGCACCCGGCTCACTGTCGATGGAGATGGTGCCCCCCGATAGATCAAGAATCTGTTTGACCAGGGCCAGGCCGAGTCCGTTGCCCTGCCCTGTCCGGGAGCAATCCCCCTGATAGAACCTCTCGAAGGCCCGCTCCTGCGTAGCCGCATCCATCCCCATGCCACTATCCGCTATCGCCACGCTGACCCCGTGCTCGGCGGCGCGCAGGGTAACACTGACGACACCCTTGTTGCCGGTAAACTTAACCGCATTGCTCAAAAGATTGCTCCACACCTGAGCGAGAAGATCTTCATTGCCCAGGTAACTAATTTCCGGCAGGTCCACCTTCACCCGGACAGACTTGGCTCGCCACCGCGGTTCCAGGGCCAACACCGCCTGGCGGAGCTGTTCATCCAGGGAAAACAGCTGCGGCTGCTCCTGTATTCCCTGATTATCGAGCCGGGAAAGACTGAGGATGTTGGAGACAAGTTTTGTCAGGCGTTCGGTTTCACTCTGGATCTTTAGAGTGTAGTCGCGCCGTTCCTCTTTCGTAACCCCCTCGCTCTCCAGCAGCCTGGTGTACCCGGAGATAATCGCCAGGGGCGTCCTGAATTCATGGGAGACATTGGAGATAAAATCCTTGGCCAGATATTCGTTTGTCTTCAGCTCTTGCGCCATCAGCTTAAAATTGCGCGTCAGCTGCCCCAGCTCATCCTTTCTTCCCCGATCCCTGATCCTGACATCAAAATTCCCCGAAGCGATCTGTTTTGTCGCCTTGGACAGCTCGACAACGGGCGAAACCACTTTTTTTGAAACTACAGCGACAATCGTTGTGGTGATCCCGACGGTAAAAAGAGGAGTCAGGACCTCTTTGAGAGCGAAACCCAGATAAAAGGCGGGCGCGATCCCTCTTGCCGCCAGCAGGCCGATGATTATGGCCGAAAGCAGTGCCGCTAAAAACGATGAGCACACCACAGTGAGGATCAAAAAGAGAGCGAACCTCGTTTGGACCCGCTTCACTGCTTGATGACCCCCCGGTAGCCCAGCCCCCTGACTGTCTCTATTTTAAAATCAGGTGAATCTGAAAATTTTTCCCGCAAACGCTTGATATGAACATCAACCGTGCGCGGGTCTGTCTCGCTGCCATATCCCCAGATCTCGTCCATAAGCACATTGCGGGTAAAGATCTTGTTTGGATAGGAGAGCAGCATATGCAGCAGCTGGAATTCTTTCTGCGGCAGAGTGAGCGCGCGCTCACCGCGGGTAACCATCAAAGACTCGGAGTTCAGGAGCGTGGCACCGGCGCTGAGGATATGCCGTCCCGACAGGTTGGACCGCCGGATCAGCGCCTCGATCCGGAGCAGCATCTCCTCCATATCGATCGGCTTGACCATATAGTCGTCCGCACCGGCCTGGAAGCCTTTGCGCTTGTCCTCCAGCGTCTCCTTGGCGGTGACTAGCATCACCGGAATGGTCATCTTCGCCCCCCGGAGCTCGCCGGTGAGCTCATATCCATCCATCTGCGGCATCATGATATCAGCAACGATCAGGTGAATCACCACCCGCTCAAGGATATCGAGCGCCTGGACACCGTCAGAAGCCTCGTAAGGGTGATAGCCCGCCCGCCTTAAGTGGATGCAGATAAGCTCTCTGATCTTTTCGTTATCCTCCACCACCAGTATATTTAGCACAACAGGGCTCCTCCCATCCGCCGCTTATTTTATCATACCGTATCTCGTTGCCACTTGCAGTCAGTTTATCCCCATTTTATGAACTCAAGATGAACACAAGACCCGGTGCTCCCTTCCCCAGATGACTCCGCTTTTGACAGCAGGGCGCCGTCCCAGTTTTCCGGGACCGGCTCGCTTTAAGGGCGCAGTTTTGAGACCGTTCTCGTAAAGAAGAGGGCATCTGCCTGCTCCGCGACAGCGGCGCGAAAAGGCAAATTGTAGAGGCCGGTGATCGCTACCGGCCTGTTCAGCAGATCTGCACGGGGGCCAAGGTTGTCGATGGGGAGAAGAAAAGTCTCCCCCACCCGGGAAAGGAGGGCATTGAGGCGGTCGGGGTGCGGCGTATAAGTCTGGTTCTGCTCCGGGCCCGGTGAAGAGCTCTCCCCTGATTCAAACAACATCCAGATGGAGAAGACCGCAGCGGGATCGCGCCGGTAAAGACTTGTGCCGAGCGCGGGGACCAGCCCGCCCCCCGGCGGGCCGGCGCCGGCACTTTTGATCCGGCAAATATTCTTGGACAGATGCCTGTTGTGGCCCATCAGCACGATCTTTTTACCTTTCCCGGGACCCTGCCGGATATATTCCACCTGTCTGAGCATCAGGGTTTCCCGGAGCGCCATGGCGGTGTT
>JAAZIG010000137.1 GCA_012510325.1 Bacillota bacterium | reverse complement strand
GTATCCCAATAATTGATTTGACTATATAAGACATCTACCTCCCTACCTTCCTCATCGGGCGCCTTGATGGTATAACCAGCGGCGGTATAAGCTTTCAGCCGCTTATCGTACATTTTTTCCAGCACATATTCATGAATGTCCACATAGTCTATCACCCTGACCTCTTGTTTCGGATCATATAGTCGGTGCAGGCGCCCGATGTACTGCTGGACAGTACCATGCCAGGCCACCGGGGAAGCCAAAAATAGGGTGTCCAGAGGCGCATAATCGAAACCTTCGCCGATATATTTCCCGGTAGCAACTATAACCGGAGGGCGCTCACCGCTACACTCCTCAAGGCGATTGCGAACCTCTGCTCGCTGCCTGTCCTTCAGTTGTCCAGTTAACACCAAACCCTCTACACCCTTTTTATTTAGCATCTCTGCCAATTTTCTTACATGAGCAGTTCTGTGCAAGAGCCTCTCTTTAAACCATACTTTCAGGTTTCCATCTTTACATATTATTCCTTTGATTGTATAATGGACAGGCAGCAGTCTAAAAGGTGGTGCGGCAAAATTGCTTAAAAAGATATCACCTGTAGAAAGAAAAAAGTTGATCGATTACTTCAGAACTACGGAACCCACCGTGATCATGGCGTCACTGTTCGGGTCCTATGGTACCGAATACCAGAGAAGGGATAGCGATATAGATTTCGCCGTTCTTTTCAGGGAGAAGATCAGCCTGCTCGATGAGATGAGGATTTTGAAAGATCTGAGCGCTATTCTAAATTACGAAAATGTCGATCTGGTTAACCTGAACAATGCGCCGATAACCCTGCAATTCCGCGCCATCGAAGGAGATATCCTCTACGAAAAGGATTCCCGCCAGGTCAGCGATTACATGGAGATGGTTTTCAAGATATACGGGGACTACTCCCCTGTGTTAAGAAATTTTGAGCGCGAGATGCTAAAGGGAGGTTTTGAGGCTGCCGATTACTGATTTTGACCGTGAGAAAATTCTGGGCAAGCTGGCGCTGATCATGGAGAACATGAAAATGTTACAATATCTGAAGAGGCTGTCATTGGAAGAGTTTATCCAGGATTTCAGAAATGTTGAATCAGCCAAGCACCTCCTTCAGGTGTCCATAGAAGCGATGATTGACATAGCCAATCACATAATCTCCCGGGGTAGATTGGCCATCCCAAATCATATGCCGAAAGCTTCGGGATCCTTCATACCGAGGGAATACTTGCCCCCGGAGCAGGTTGAAAACTATAGTGTAATGGTCAAGTTCAGGAACCGGGTGGTTCATCTCTAGCAAAAAGTTGATCCGGATCAGATCTACGATATTCTTCAAGACAAACTGCAGGATTTTACGGCTTTCGCAGAAGAAATCAGACTTTTCCTAAGGGGCAACTCTTAAAGTGGGACAAACAGGTACGTCCCTGTTGTCCCGCAATCCGAAAAGTGGGACAAGAAGGTACGTCCCTGGTGTCCCGCGTTAGCGGGGGCTGCTGTCGAGGGCGGCATCGGGGAGCTTCTGCGGACCCGCGGAAGGTGGGGCCAGGGATAATCCAGCGCGGTCGTTGTGTAGTGGCCGGGCGATTAATCTGGCCGAGTTGACCACCACGATGACAGAGCCAATATTGTGTGCCACTGCCCCGGTAACAGGACTTAACCAACCGGCTCCAGAGGCGGCCAAAGCCAATATGTTGAAGATCATCGCAAAAGTGATATTGAATTTTATAGTTCTCACTGTTGCTTTCCCCAGCTTTAAAAAATAAGGGATCTTGGTTATATCATCCCCCATCAAGGCCACATTTGCCGCTTCCAGGGCTGCGTCTGTACCCATAGCCCCCATGGAGATGCCGATATCGGCGGCAGCCAATGAAGGGGCGTCGTTGACCCCATCACCGACCATGGCCACTTGATATCCTTTTTGCTGCAGCTCTTTCACCTGTTCCAATTTCTCTGCAGGCGTAACACCGGTGAGATATTCTTCGATGCCCATCTGTTCTGCTATCGGGGCGGCCGCTTTTTGCTCGTCGCCGGTGAGCATCTGAACTTTTGAGATACCGACCTCGGCCAGTCCGCCGACCAGCCGGCGATGGCCCGGCCTCATCTCTTCTTCGAAAAAGATGAGGCCGCGGGGCGCTTCATCTTCCCAAAGGGCAACCGCTTTATGATTTGATGTTTCATTCGACGGGGCGGCACTCTGCAATTTTAGCTGAAGCTCACGTTCCATTTTCCCCACAGTATATTTTTTGCCCCCGACAACCGCTTCCACGCCCTTCCCGGGAATGTTTTTGTAATGAGAAGAAGCAGCCAGGGGGATCTTTTTCTGGGCCGCTGCTTCAAGGATGGCCCGGGCCAGGGGATGGGTGGAATACTGCTCCACCGCAGCCGCTGCTGCCAGGATCTCCTCCGGCGTGCTCTTGTCCAGCGGTTTTATAGCGGAGACTGTCGGTTTGCCGCTGGTGAGAGTCCCTGTTTTATCGAAAAGGACCGCGTCGATGCCCGCCGCCTTTTCCAGAACGTCTCCCCCCTTTATCAAAACACCGTTTCGCGAAGCGTTGCCCAGCGCCGAAACAACGGCGGTGGGTGAGGCCAGGATAAAGGCACAGGGGCAGCCGACAATTAGAACCGTTATCGCCCGGTAAATATCTTTGGTGATAAGAAATACGATCAGTCCCAAAGCGATTATGACGGGGGTGAAATAGCGGGCATAGCGGTCTACAAGGCGCACGGCCGGGGCTTTTTGCTTTTCCGCTTCCTGCACCAGCTCAATTAGTTTCCCCAAAGTGGTATCTTCCCCCACTTTTGTTGCCTCCACTTCCAGCATGCCCGAGTAGATGACGGTTCCGGCATAAACACTGTCTTCCACCGCTTTCTCCACCGGATCGGATTCGCCGGTCAGGGAGGCCTGATTCAGCAAAGCCTCCCCCCGGATTACCCGGCCGTCGATGGGCACTTTATTGCCCGTGCGAATCAAAAGCCGGTCTCCCACCCGGATCTCTTTTACCGGGATGGCCACCTCTTTGTTTCCCCGCATCACAATGGCCTCGTCGGGAGCCAGCTGAATCAGGGAATCAATCGCAGAGCGGGCTTTTTGGGCGGTATATTCTTCGAGAAGAGAGCCCAGCACCATGATCAGAGCGACAATGGCAGCGGGTAGGTATTCACCAATCACCGCTGAGGCGATGATCGCCAGACTCACCAGTTCGTCCACATTAAGTTCCTTGCGCATAATCCCTTTGAGCGCTTCAACAATAATCGGACCCCCCAGAATAACCAG
>JAAZIG010000136.1 GCA_012510325.1 Bacillota bacterium | reverse complement strand
CAGTAAGGTCGCGCTTGTTTCGGAGTATGATTATCACGTTCCCCTATCCGATAGTGGAAAAATAATTTTACTAAGCGACAAAAGCAAACGTTTTGCAATACCCGGTATAGAATCGGGGAGCGATATAAGGGAATCCCGGTTTTTATCCGAAAACCGGCTTGTTTTTTACACACCGGAGATGCTGTTCTTTGCAGACCTGGGGAAAAATCTGATCTATACCTACAAATTAAACGGCGGGGAGAGCGTACATCTTCGCAATGTTGGGGTTACGCTTACCCAATCTGGTAAAAACAGCACATCTTCATATCAGACAATGTTATTTGAAGATATTTTTGAAGAATGAACCTGCGCTTTTCTTTAACCGGGACGGCTCGGGGCCGGCCTCAAATATCGTCATCAGGTAACCCTTTTTCGCCAGATCAAAAGCCGCCATTAACCCGAACGGCCCGGCGCCGACAACGGCAAGAACCCGACCGTCGAAGATCATCTGTTATGGTATATACAGTTGTATCCCCTTTTATTGTAACAAGGATTGGCAGGATGTTCTTGCTGGAAGTAACGGATTTGAACTATCAGGGTGTCGAGCCATCCAATTAGTGGTGTTGTTCGGCACCATCGCCTATGCATTGATCGTTTCGATATTTGGTGCCTTTGTATACCATATTTTACTGTCCGTCATTTGGTCCGGCATTGTCCCATTGTTAGTCTGGAGGCTTTTTGCTCATTTCTTGAGACTGAGTGCAGTGGTTTCGTTGGGAATCGTAACAATGTCTGTCCGTTCGGGAAGTGCGGATATATAAGGCCTTGGCTGTGACCGGTAACCATCGTGTCTCCATGGTCGAGAATATGACCTGGCCGGCTACCAAGGGCTGATCATGGTGAATTATCATTCGAGATCCGAGCGTAATGCTATCGCCGACCTGCTCGAGTGATGTAACGGGCTTGGGGTCCCGGTGCATCCGGTGAAACGCTAAGGTGGATGCCTGCACGTTCTCTCTTTTGCTTTATAACTGGTCGGTGGAAATTTGACAGATCATGTAATATTGCTGACCCCCCTCCGGGAGGGTTTCAACGTATCAACCTCATAAAACAGTGGCGCGCCTGGGAGGATTCGAACCCCCGGCCAGTAGATTAGAAGTCTACTGCTCTATCCCCTGAGCTACAGGCGCGCGCATCATTATATTACCCCGAAAAGGGGTAAAAATCAATACTAACACAAGATGTGGCATTGTCAGAGAGAACTAGATGAGCGAGGGGGTAACCAAATGAAGAACAGTGTCAAGATAGCAGTGCTGCTGCTGGTGCTGGTTTTGTTCCTGGCGGTGGGCTGCGCCGAGCCGGAAACAGGGGATGATCTACTGGGGCCCGGCGGGGAGAATGGAGACGAAGGAATCGGTGACGACAATGGGGACAGTGGAAAAAAGGAGCCCGGCAAGGATGGTGTGAGCAGCGGCGACGATAAGGGCGGCAGCGGCAATGGCGACAGTGTGGCCGATGATCCTGAGGGCGAGGTCAGGCAGGATTCGGGCATTTACCTGGGTCAGGCTGACTCCCATTCCATTGAAATTCATATCAGCGGGGTTCCCCGGGAGATGGGCGAAGAGGTATTTCAGTTAAGCGGCAAGGTCCAGAAAGAATTTGCAAGCTACGGTTTTGAAACAGATGATCAGGTTAAATTCACCTATGTGCTCTGGGAGCAGGACGGGGTCACCGTCAAGACGATCATAGCGATAGAAAAGATCAAAAACTGATGTCGTGATGTTGCGGGCACCCGGGGATCTATACCGGGTGCCCGCAACCACTGATCCTAACGCGAGACGAACCGGGGCCGTTACCAAATTACCGGGCAAATCGAAGGTAGGGGGCCGACTGAGGGGACTTTACCGGGAGGAATCGGCCTGGGTTAGTACGGGGATGCCGCTTTCGGTGAACCACCGGCGAACCTCATCGAGCTGTGCCTGTGGGGGTTCGCTGATATCGTTCAGCTCATACTGCAGTCCCAGCCGGGAATATTTACCGGCGCCCAGGCGGTGGTAGGGGATCAGCTCCACCGTTCCATCGAAACCGACCCGGTTCAAAATGGCGGCAATTCCCCTTATGTTTTCCCGATCAGCGGTATAGCCTGGAATGAGGGGTACCCTGATCAGGAAATTGTCCCGGTTGCGGGCCGCCACCGCCAGGGCCAAATTGTTTAGGATAACCTCGTTGCTTCGCCCGGTGTGCCGGCGGTGCCGCTGGGGGTCGCTGAGTTTTAGGTCCATGATCAGGTAATCTGTCTCCGCCAGAAATGCCTCCATCACTTT
>JAAZIG010000135.1 GCA_012510325.1 Bacillota bacterium | reverse complement strand
GGAACACAAAGCGAAATGGGTGCGTGATGCATCAGCAACGTTTTAGATGCTTCGCTACGCTCAGCATGACAGCGGTGGCGGGATCTCGTTTCAGGAGTGAGTCAAAGTCACCGTCCCCTTGACTCATGTGGCTCATCCGGTGGTGGGGAAAATGGGCCGGGAGATCCGTCCCCGTGGCTCATTTTGGGTGACAAGATATGCCGGGAAATCTGTTCAGGCGGTACATTGCGTCATATTTTGCAAAAAAAGGGGCACAGCGTTTGCTGTGCCCGAAAGAGATATATTTAAAAGAGGGGGTCAACTCGCTTTTATTATAAAGGGTGAACATTACAGTAATATTACAAAAAAGATATTTTCACAAATAAAAGAGCCGGGCTGGGGAAACAGGGGGGCATGGCGAAAATCTGGCCGGGGTTAGTGTTGACTTTAGCAGGGGAAAAGAATAATATCAATTTCACAAGCATGTTAGAAGAGGTGAAGGTGTGGCCAGGGATTTGATTCCGCCGGTTTACGATCCGGCTGCTGTCGAAAAACGCCGTTACCGCTACTGGCTCGAGGGGGACTATTTTCGGGCAGGCGGCAAGGGGGACGAGAAGACCTTTACAATTGTGATTCCGCCGCCCAATATCACCGGTTCGCTGCATATGGGGCATGCTCTCGATATTACGATCCAGGATACGCTGATCCGCTGGCGGAGGATGAGGGGCGACGATGCTCTGTGGCTTCCGGGGACCGACCATGCCGGTATCGCCACGCAGATACGGGTGGAGGAGGATCTGGCGGAGGAGGGGCTGACCAGGCACCGGCTGGGACGGGAACGTTTTCTGGAGAAGGTCTGGGAATGGAAGGAGACCTACCACGAACAGATTCTGAGTCAGCTGTACTCCCTTGGCGCTTCCTGCGACTGGTCCCGGGAACGTTTTACCATGGATGAAGGCTGCTCCAAAGCGGTGCGCAAGGTGTTTGTCGATCTCTACCGCGCCGGGCTGATCTACCGGGGCAATTATATGATCAACTGGTGCCCCCGCTGCCACACCGCACTTTCGGATATTGAGGTGGAGCATGAGGAGAAGGCTTCGACCCTGACTCATATTCGCTATCCCCTGGCCGATGGGGACGGCCATATTGTTGTCGCCACGACCCGGCCTGAATCGATGCTCGGCGACAGCGGGGTTGCCGTTCATCCGGAGGATGAGCGCTATCTTGAGCTGGTCGGCCGGGAAGTGATCCTGCCCCTGCTCAACCGGAAAATCCCCATTGTAGCCGATGATTATGTCGATCCCGCTTTCGGCAGCGGTGCGGTCAAGGTCACTCCGGCTCACGATCCCAACGACTTCGAGATCGGGCGACGCCACAATCTGGCCATTATCCCGGTCATCGGCGAAGACGGGAAGATGACCGCGGAAGCGGGTCCCTATGCCGGTCTGGATCGGGAGCGCTGCCGGGAAAAAGTGGTCGCCGATCTTGAGAAGGTTTCCCTGATCGAGAAGATCGAAGAGTACAGCCATGCGGTGGGACATTGCCACCGCTGCCGCACCGTGGTGGAGCCGCTGATCTCGCGGCAGTGGTTTGTCAAGATGAAGCCCCTGGCGAATCCGGCTTTGGAGGCGGTCCGCGACGGCGAGACCGTTTTCGTGCCGCCGCGGTTTACCCAGGTCTACGAAAACTGGCTTGAAAATATCCGCGACTGGTGTATCTCGCGCCAGCTGTGGTGGGGGCACCGCATCCCCGCCTGGTACTGTTCCTGCGGTGAACTCATCGTTGATTACGAAGATCCGCGCTCCTGTCCGGTCTGCGGCGCGGAAACGCTGGAGCAGGACCCCGATGTTTTGGATACCTGGTTCAGCTCGGCGCTGTGGCCTTTTTCCACTCTGGGCTGGCCGGAGAAGACCGCCGATCTGGTCCGCTATTTTCCCACCGATGTGCTGGTGACGGCTTACGACATCATCTTCTTCTGGGTGGCGCGGATGATCTTCATGTCGCTATACTTTATGGATGAAGTTCCCTTCAAGACGGTCTATATCCACGGGCTCGTGCGCGACGCCCAGGGACGCAAGATGAGCAAGTCCCTGGATAACGGGATCGATCCTCTCGAGGTGATCGCCTCTTTCGGTGCCGATACGCTGCGCTTTTCCCTGATCACCGGACAGGCTCCGGGCAACGATCAGCGTTTTCGCCACGAAAATGTGGAGGCGGCGCGCAATTTTGCCAACAAGATCTGGAATGCTTCCCGCTTTGTGCTGATGAATCTTTCCGACGAACCCGGCGGGGCACCCGATTACATTCCCTTTCAGCCCGATTCCCGGACAGAGGGGCTGACGGTGGAGGACCGCTGGATTCTGCACCGCTACAACGGTGCAGTTGAGCAGATTACCGCCGCTCTCGAGGATTTTGAGCCCGGCGAAGCGGCCCGCCTGGTCTACGAATTTCTGTGGAACGATTTTTGCGACTGGTACGTGGAGCTGAGCAAGGGCTACCTCTACTCCGGGGAGGGGGCGGCAGGTTCCGGCGAGTCCCGCCGCCGGACCCGCGGCGTTCTGATCTTTGTCCTGGACGGGGTGCTCCGTCTGCTCCATCCGTTTATGCCTTTCATCTCCGAGGAGATCTGGCATTACCTGCCGCAGCGCCAAGCGGCCCTGATCGTTTCGCCGTGGCCGGAACACAGCACTCAGTTGAGCTTTCCCGCCGAGGCGGCGGCTGTGGCCCTGGTTCAGGAAGCGATCCGGGCGGTGCGCAATCTGCGCAGCCGGGTGCAGCTGCCTCCCGGGCGGCAGGCAGCGGTGATCTTGAGACCTTCGCCTGAAGCGGCGGCGGTGCTCGAGAGTGGAAGGCACCAGCTCAGCCGGCTCGCCTTTGCCGAGCCGCTGACGATCGATCCGTCGTCGGGCAAGCCGCGGCAGGCGCTGGCGGAAATTATCGGCGACGAACTCGAGGTTTATCTCCCTCTGGCCGGAGTGATCGACCTGGAAGCGGAGCGGTCCCGTCTTGAAAAAGAGCTGCAGCAGCTTGACCAGGAGCTGCGGCGAACGGTGGGGAAGCTGAAGAATCCCAAATTTGTGGAGAAGGCTCCCCCGGAAGTGGTGGCCAAGGAGAGGGCGCGTCTGGAAGAGCGCACCACAAAAAAAGAAAAACTAAAGGAAAGAATCCAGGAGCTGCAGTAACAGATGTCGCATCAGACAGAGGCGGCCTACGGGCGTGCCCTTGAATGGATCCACAGTATCGGCCGTTTTGGCATGAAACAGGGCCTGCAGCGGATCGAAGCGCTGCTCTCTTTACTGGGCAATCCCCAGGAACAGTTGAACTATATCCATATCGGCGGGACCAACGGCAAGGGTTCTGTTGCCTCGATGATCGCCGCAGTGCTGCAGGAGTCGGGCTACCGCACCGCCCTGTTTACTTCACCTTATATTCAGGCTTTCACCAATCGGATGAGTATCAACGGCCTTGATATCAGCAGCGGGAGGCTCGTCGAGCTCGTCGAGCGCGTTCGCCCCCTCGTCGAAAAGATCGGCGAGGATGAGCGGCTCGGCCAGATGACGGAATTCGAGGTGGTCACGGCGCTGGCGCTGACCTATTTCGCCGGCGAGAAGCCCGATCTGGTTGTTTTGGAGGTGGGGCTGGGCGGGCGTCTCGATGCGACCAATGTGGTCAAGCCGCTGGTCAGCGTCATCACCAATATCAGTCTGGATCACACCGATGTGCTGGGGGGGACGGTGGAAGAGGTGGCCGGCGAAAAGGGCGGCATCATCAAGGCTGCCGTTCCGGTGCTCACCGGGGCTGCCGACGAGAGAGCACAGCGGGTGATCGCGGAGCTCTGCCGGGAACGGGGTTCGCCCCTGCTCTACGCTTTTCCCGCCGGGGTGAGCACCCCGGCGGAGGGAAACACCGCTTTTGGCGAACTGAGAAGGATCGAGTCTGACGGGCAGTTTCTTGATTACCGCGGTTTTGCCCGCTCTTACCGGGAGCTGCAGATCCCTTTGCGGGGGCGCCACCAGATTGCCAACGCCGCCGTCGCCGTCGCCGCTCTGGAGCTCCTCGCCGGGCGCGGTTTTCCTTTCTCCGAAGAGGAGCTCCGCCGGGGCTTGGCCAAGACGGTGTGGCCGGCCCGCCTTGAGCTCATCGGGAAGAGGCCGCTTCTGATCCTGGACGGTGCCCACAACCCGGCGGCGATGGAGGGGCTGGCGGCTGCGCTCCCTGAATATTTCAGCTACCGCCGCCTGATCGCGGTTATCGGGGTGATGGCGGACAAGGATTGGTCGATGCTCGATTTCATCCTTCCCCTGGCCGATACAGTTATCGTGACCAGGCCGGAGCTGCCCCGCTCCGCCGCACCGGAGGCGCTTGCCGCCACCGTGAAGAGTCGTTTCTCCGGGAAGGTGCTCGTGGAGGAAAAGGTGGAGGGCGCCCTGAAAAGGGCTTTGGCTATGGCCGGTGCCGAGGATGCTGTTCTGGTGACGGGATCTTTTTATACGGTCAGCGAGGCGCGCCTTGCCGCCAGACAAGGGGAGCGAGATTAGCCCTTTGCCGGTCGCCGGACAGCTGTTGTCCCGGCTTCTCAGATAGCATGATCAGCGGAGCGCTCTCATAATATTAGCCCGGGGGAGATCATTTTAATGTGAGAGGGTTTTACGTTGAAAAAGCGGGAAGAGCGGCCCGGTGCGCTGCGCTGTCCTTTCTTTTCTTTCAGGGGCTTTTCTGTTTTCTCGTTTGGGCAAACGGTCTTGATCAATCGGGGGCCCTATGGCATAATTTAGGAGACGGCGGAGCGAGGTGGAGGGGGAAATAATCAGTTACTGTGAACTTTTAGAAAAAGGCGAACTGCGCTCACGGGTGGAAGAGCTGCAGCGGTTACTGGAGCCCTGCCGGCTTTGCCCGAGGGAATGCGGCGCTCTGCGGCTGTCCGGGGAACGCGGTGAATGCGGCGCGGGGAAAGAGGCGGAAATTTCAAGCTTTGGCCCCCACTACGGTGAGGAGCGCCCCCTTGTCGGTCGCGGAGGCTCGGGGACGATCTTCTTCGCCTTTTGCAGCCTGCACTGCGTCTTCTGTCAGAATTTCGAGATCAGCCGGGGGCTGGTCAAAGAGACAGCCACCGCTGCCGAACTGGCCGGGATCATGCTCGAGTTGCAGAGAAGGGGTTGCGAGAATATCAACCTGGTCACCCCCACCCATTACCTGCCGCAGATCGTCGAGGCGTTGGCCATTGCCGCAGGTGCGGGGTTGCAGCTGCCGCTGGTGTACAATTGCGGAGGCTACGAGCGGCTCGAGGCTCTGCGCCTCCTCGACGGGATTGTCGATATCTATATGCCTGATTTTAAGTACAGTGATGAGCAGAAGGCCCGAAAATATTCCCAGGTCGGCGATTACCCCCGGATTGCCCGGGAAGCGCTGCAGGAGATGCACCGCCAGAGCGGTGATCTGGAGGTGGATGAGAGCGGAGTGGCCCAGAAAGGGTTGCTCATCCGTCACCTGGTTATGCCCGGCGATGCCGCCGGCACGGCGGGGGTGATGGAGTTCATCGCCCGCCGGATTTCGCCCCACAGTCGGATCAACATCATGGAGCAGTACCGCCCCGCCTACCTGACCGACCGTTACCCCGAGATCAACCGCCGCATCACCCGGCGAGAATATTTGGAGGCTCTGGCTGCGGCCAGAGAGTGCGGTCCCGGGTTTCAGCTGCTGTAATGCGTCTTTCCTGCTGATGCCGGCAGGAAAAGGAACAGATTTCACGAATTGATAGGTTATATTGTGTAATTTATTTGGTCAGTTTGACCTCATAGAAAAGGGGTGAGCTTTTCAGTATGGGTGTGGCATTTTTCAAAGGAGGCGTTCACCCGGAATACCGTAAAGAGTTGACATCTTCCCTGGCAATTACCGCTGCCCCACTTCCAGAAAAAGTGGTCATTCCACTTCAGCAACATATCGGTGCTCCCTGCGAACCGCTCGTCGAGATTGGCGATCACGTTAAAACCGGCCAGAAGATCGGTCAGAGTGAGAGCTTTGTTTCCGCACCGGTACATGCCGCCATCTCCGGTGAAGTTACCGCCATCGGTCCCTACAACCACTGCCTCGGCCGTCAGGTGGAGGCGATCACCATTGAGAGCGACGGCGAGGACAACTGGGATGAAGCGATCCGGCCTGTGGAGAACCCGGAGGGGTGCACACCGGAGGAGCTGCGCGCTCTCATCCGCGAGGCCGGCATTGTCGGAATGGGCGGGGCGACCTTTCCGGCTCATGTTAAGCTGGCGCCGCCGGAGGGGAAGATCATCGATACGGTGATCATCAACGGGGCGGAGTGTGAGCCCTATCTGACGGCGGATCACCGCCTCATGTTGGAGAGGCCGGATGAAATTGTCTTCGGCCTGGAGATAATGATGAAGGTTCTGGGGGCGGAAAAGGGGATTATCGGGATCGAAGACAACAAGGCCGATGCCGTCAGAGTGATGAAGCAGGCTGTCGGAGAGAGAGCGGCGATCGCTGTTGTTCCCCTCAAAACGAAGTACCCTCAGGGTGCGGAAAAAATGTTGATCGAGGTGGTCACCCGGCGCCGGGTTCCCTCGGGAGGGTTGCCCCTTGACGTGGGCGTGGTCAACCACAATACGGGCACCGCCGTGGCGGTGGCCGACGCTCTCAAAAAAGGCAAACCGCTCATCGAGCGGGTCGTTACCGTGACCGGTGAGGGGGTTGGCCGTCCGGCCAATCTGCTGGTGCGGGTGGGCACGCTGGTCGGCGATCTGCTCGAGCTATGCGGCGGCTTGAAGGAAGAGACCCGCAAGCTGATTGTCGGCGGCCCGATGATGGGGTTGGCCCAACCGACTGCGGATCTTCCGGTAATAAAAGGGACTTCAGGTATTGTCGCTCTTACTGCCGAAGAGGTGGATCTTTATGAGAGCAGTACCTGTATCCGTTGTGCCCGCTGTGTCGAGGTCTGCCCCATCAACCTGGTGCCCACTTTCATTGCCCGGGCGGCGGAGTTCGAACAGTTTGACCGGGCGGAGAGGCTTCATGCGGCTGATTGTATCGAATGCGGCTGCTGCACCTACATCTGTCCGGCCCGGATACCTTTGACCCAGTGGATCAGAATTGCCAAAGCGGAAGTGCTGAGCCGGCGCAAAAGATAGACCAGCGCCTTCGGAAGGGGAGTGATCATATGAACGGCAAACTGGTAATCTCATCTTCACCTCATCTCCGGACAATTCAGTCCGTCCAGAGTGTGATGCTCGATGTATTAATTGCCCTCGGCCCCGTGGCGGCCGTGGCGATCTTTTTGTTCGGTTATCGGGCGCTGATCACCATGAGCGTGGCCGTGTTTGCAGCGATGCTGACCGAGGCGCTTTGGCTGCGTCAGCTAAATATATTTGGTGACGGCAGCGCCGCGGTGACGGGCCTGCTTCTGGCGATGACGCTGCCGCCCGATGTCGTCTGGTGGATTCCGGCGATCGGCTCTGTTGTCGCCATCATTGTCGGGAAGCAGGTTTTCGGAGGTGTGGGCAACAATATTTTTAATCCCGCTCTCGTTGGCCGGGCGGTTCTGCTAACCTCCTGGGGGGCCCACCTGGTCGGCCCGATCTGGCCGGTGCCGAAGCCGTTTCATTTTATGGCTGATATCTCTGCGGTGAGCGGCGCCACCCCCCTGGCCGGCGAGGCGGAGGCGCTGGGGATCTCTTTGAACCAGCTTCTCATCGGTAATTTTGCCGGCTGCCTGGGGGAAACTTCCGCACTGGCCCTGCTGCTGGGAGGGTTCTGGCTGCTTTATAAAGGTCATATCGATTGGCGCATCCCCGGCGGCTTTATCGGTACCGTCTGGCTCATGGGCACTCTTTTCGGCGGCGGTTTTTATGAGAATAGCGTTAGCACCGGACTTTTTCATGTTCTCGCCGGCGGGGTGCTCCTGGGAGCTTTGTTCATGGCCACCGATATGGTTACTTCACCGGTGACCCCCTGGGGAAAACTTATCTTTGGGGTCGGTTGCGGTCTCATCACCATGTTGATCCGGCTCTTCGGGACCTATCCGGAGGGGGTCACTTTCGCCATTCTGACGATGAATGCGCTGACCCCGCTCCTTGACAAGTTCACCATTCCCAGAAAATTTGGGGAGGTGAAGCAGGTTGCGTGAGATGGTCCGTTTAGTCTTAACCCTGGTCGCAGTTACCGTTGTGGCCGCCGCTCTCCTGGCGGGGGTGGATCTGATCACCGCTCCGGTGATCGCCGAGAGACAGGAGGAGGATTACCGCAGCGCTCTCGAAGAATATTTTCCGGCTATGGCCCGCTACGAGAGCAAAGAGCTGGAGGAGGATTCCTTTGATCTGGTCTACGACAAGACCGGCGGACTCCTCGGGGTCATGGCCTCGTCCGCGGTTCAGGGATACGATGATCAGATCAGCTACAACCTGGCCCTGGATCGGGATGGTCTCATCCTCGGTCTGCGCATCGTTGAGCACAGTGAAACCCAGGGGGTCGGCGATGTTATCGAAAAGCCGGAGTTTCAGAGCCAATTTTTGGGGAGACACTGTCGCGATCCGCTGCAGCTGGGTGAGGATGTCGACACCATTAGCGGGGCGACGATCAGCACGGAGGCGATGATTCTTTCTCTGCGCCGCCTTCTCTCCGCGGCGGCGGAAAATTTCTTCGACTTCGCGGAGGAGGCGCCTCTGGATATTGCCGCCCTCCCCGACGGGGTTTACCGCGGCAGCGGCGAAGGGTTCGGCGGTGAAATCGGGGTTGCCGTTACTGTTGAGGGCGGCAAGATCATCGATCTCGAGATCGTGGAGCACAACGAAAAACCAACCTACCTGGCCGAAGCGGTGGCGTTGATTCCACCGCAAATCATCGAAGGTCAGACGCTCGATGTTGATACGAAGACCGGGGCCACCGAAAGCAGTGCCGCTATCGTCAGCGCAGTCCGGGAAGCCCTGCTGAAGGCCTTGAGCGAGGAAGAAGACAGCGAAGGCGGTGAAAGTGATGGATAATCCTTATCTGGCCGATATTACCCGGGGTATTTTCAAAGAAAACCCTATTTTTCGCCTTGTTCTGGGAATGTGTCCCACTCTGGCCATTACCGTTCTCATTAAAAACGGCCTGGGGATGGGGTTGGCGGTCATCGCAGTGCTGACCTGCTCCAATGTGGTTGTCTCCAGCCTGCGTCGCTATATTCCCGAGCAGGTCCGCATACCGTGCTATATTGTCATCATTGCTACCTTTGTGACGATCATCGAGATGGTGCTGCAGGCCTATGTCCCGGCCCTGTACGCAGCCCTGGGTGTTTTTGTGCCTCTCATCGTGGTCAACTGTATTATTCTCGGCCGGGCCGAAGCTTTTGCCGGGAAGCAGCCGGTGCTGCGTTCCCTCTGCGACGGTATCGGCAGTGGGGTGGGCTTTACCCTGGGGCTGCTCCTGCTTTCAGTGGTCCGGGAGATCTTCGGCAGCGGCACTTTTCTGGCGGAGACGAATTACGCCGTCCAGCTCTTCGGGCCGAATTTTGAGCCGATGCGTATCTTTGCCCAGCCTGCCGGGGCCTTTATCGTGCTCGGCCTGCTCCTGGCGTTGACCAATATTGTCTTTAAGCGGTTGCAGATTGACTGACCGGTGGACTATGCGTAACGGAGGAAGGCTATGGAAAAGCTGATTTCAATTTTGTTTATCTATATCCTCGTGGACAATTTTGTCCTGCAGCGTTTTTTCGGGATCTGTCCTTTTCTGGGAGTATCCCGCAAGATGGAGACCGCCATGGGGATGGGGATGGCGGTGGTCTTTGTGATCACTTTGGCCACACTGGTGACCTGGCTGATCCATTACTATGTGTTGGTGCCGCTGGGGCTGGTCTTTCTCCAGCTGGTCACCTTCATCCTGGTCATCGCCGGCCTGGTTCAGCTGGTGGAGACCTTTTTGAGAAAAGCCAGCCCCACCCTTTATCAGGGGCTGGGGATCTATCTGCCGCTCATCACGACCAACTGCGCCGTCCTCGCGGTGGCGCTTCTGGCGGTGCGGCAGGAGTTCTCCCTGCTCGAGTCGGTGGTCTTCGGGATCGCCGCTTCCCTCGGTTTCTGGATGGCTCTGGTGATCATGTCCGGAATCAGGGAAAGGCTTGATCTGACCAGGGTGCCCGAGGCGCTGCAGGGGACCGCCATCACTTTGATTACAGCGGGGATCCTTTCGCTGGCTTTCATGGGGTTCAAGGGGATGCTTACTTTTTAACAGCGGCCGGCCGTGCAGTTGATGGCGGCCGCCAGCGCTAGAACAGCGGGGTGAAAAAAGTGCAAATATTGTATGCTGTCCTCACTCTGGGAGGCGTGGGGATATTCTTCGGCCTTCTCCTGGGGGTGGCAGCCCGTTTCTTTGCCGTGCCCACGGATCCGCGTATCGAAGCGGTCCGTGAAGCTTTGCCCGGCGCCAATTGCGGTGCCTGCGTCTTTGCCGGATGCAATCAATATGCCGAAGCAATTGTCGAGGGGAAGGCGCCGATAAATGCCTGTATCCCCGGCGGGAGCATGACCGCCGAGGCCATCGCCGCGATCATGGGGCAGGAGGTGGAGCAGGTTGAGCCCAAGGTGGCGGCAGTTTTTTGCCGCGGCGACCGGCGGCTGGCCCGGGATCTCTTCATCTACCACGGGGTCGCGGATTGTGAGCATGCCCAGCAGTACCACGGCGGTTTCAAGGCCTGTGCCTACGGCTGTCTGGGTCTGGGCAATTGTGTGCGGGCCTGTCCCTTTGAAGCCATCACCATGGGTCCCGAGGGGCTGCCTCTTGTTGACGAGGAAAAATGTACCGGCTGCGGCCTTTGCCTGGAGGCCTGTCCCCGCGATATTATCCGCCTCATACCGCCGGGCAAGCAGGGTCACCTGGTCAGATGCAGCTCCCGTGAACGGGGCAGGAAGGTCAGCAAGATCTGCGAGGTGGGCTGTACCGGATGCAGAGTTTGCGTCAAAGCCTGCCCTCGCGAAGCGATTACCATGGAAGATAATCTGGCTGTAATCGATCTCGAAAAATGCGATGATTGCGGTCTCTGTGTGGAAAAATGCCGTTTTAATGCCATCGAACCCCGTCGGCTTGAAACCGCCGACGATGCCGGGCCTAGGGCCGCCTCTGCCTGAGCCCGGGAGGGACAGCCGGCAGCATCTTCGGGGGTCTCCCTTTCCGCCCGCCGGCCAAAAAGGAAAAAAGGCGGATATCTCCGGGTGAGGCCGGGATTAAAGCCTGTTATTTCCCTGTTCATTTGCGCGCAGTGATGTTATATTTGGTTTTAGGGTCGGTCAAGAGGAAAAGAGAGATGTTATGTCCCGGGTTGATGATGAGCGGAGGGCAACTCCGGCGAAAAGATGTGCGCTGCAGCAGAAACGCGGATTACTGACCGCTCTTGCGGTGGTGGTGCTGGCGGCTGCTGTTTTTGCCGCCGCCGTTTTCAGCGGCGGCCGCGGCGGCGCCGGGGGAAAGCAGTACAGCTATACCGAGCTGCTCATGGACACCGATATTGAGCTGCAGCTGTTTTCCCGGAGCTCCGGAAAATCGCGCCGGGTTGCGCAGGATCTTTTTGCCGAGATGAGGCGGTTGGAGCTTCTTTTGAGCAGCAGCGATCCTGACAGCGAGGTGAGCGCAATCAACGATGCCGCCGGGAAGGAGCCCGTTGCCGTGAGCCCGGAGACCGCTGCGGTGATCGGGGAGGCGCTGACCTACAGCGCCCTCAGCTCGGGAGCTTTTGATCCGACCATTGCGCCTCTGCTGGAGCGGTGGGGTTTTCGGGAAGGGGACTGTCGCATTCCCGATCCGGTGGAGCTGCAGGAGGCCCGGGCGGCGGTTGACTACCGCCTCGTTGAGGCTGAAGCGGGGGAGATTTTTCTGCCGTGTTCCGGGATGGCGCTGGATCTGGGCGGTATCGCCAAGGGCTATATCGTGGACCGGGGGCTGGATCTGCTTGCGCAATCCGGGATTGAGCATGCTCTGATCAATGCCGGCGGGGATGTCGGTATCCTCGGTCCAAAGGCGGATGGCACGCCCTGGAGGGTCGGCATCAAACACCCGCGCAGCGGCGGGGTCATCGCGGTGATTCCCTGGGGCGACAGAGGGGCCATCGTCACTTCGGGGGACTATGAACGTTTTTTTGAGGAAGACGGAGTGCGCTACCACCACATTCTCGATCCCCGGACGGGGAGGCCGGCCTCCGCTCTGCTCAGCGTAACCGTGGTTGCGCCGACGACCATGGAAGCCGATGCCCTTTCAACGGCGCTCTTTGTCCTCGGGCCGCAGCGCGGTCTGGCTCTGGTGGAGAGCCTTCCGGGGGTGGAGGCGGTGTTGATCACCCCGCAGCTGGAGCTGTTGATCTCCAGCGGGCTGGGCGATCTGCTCGAGCGGACCGGGGAGTGATTCCGGTCTGGTTGAATATGTTATCCGGTGAACAAGCCCCCGGTTCAGCGTCAGCGAAATAAGGTGTTAGACTATAAAAGGAGAGCGGCTGCTGTTGTATTCAGCAAAATGGTGTGACCAGGGATGAAGGGCAATCTTTTCAAGATGACCAATCTGGCGGTGCTGATCACCTTTGCGGTGGTGATCCACACTGTGGAGGCGGCTTTACCGCTGCCGATGCCGGTTCCCGGAGTCCGTCTGGGGTTGGCCAATATGATCACTTTGCTGGCAATTCTTCTTTACGGGGCCCGCAGCGGCTTTCTGGTGGCGGTGCTGCGAACAGTTGTCGGCAGCCTTATCGGCGGCACATTTTTGGGGTTCGGGTTCTGGTTGAGCCTGGCCGGCGGCGTTACCTGCACCGCGGTGATGTCGCTTGCTGTTCTCTTCATGGAAAAGGGATACTGTAGCATCATCTCGGTCAGCGTCCTCGGAGCGGCCTCCCACAATCTGGCCCAGATCGCGGTGGCTGCGGCTGTTGTCGGCAGCGCCGCCCTGCTGCAGGGGTATCTGCCCCTGCTCTTGCTGCTGGCCGTTCCGACCGGTTTTTTTACCGGTTTGGCCACCTTTTATCTTGAGGGGGTCACCAGACGGGCGCTTCGTCAGGCCGGAGAAAGCGGGGCGGCGGGATGGAGCTGATCCTCGCTTCGGCCTCGCCCCGCCGGGCGGCGCTGCTCGATCAGGCGGGCATCGCTTACCGCGTTGTGGAAAGCGGCCCCGGTGCCGAAAGCGTTCTCCCCGGAACGGCCCCGGCGGAGACGGCGGTGCGGCTGGCGCTGAAGAAGGCGCAGCAGGCTGCCGCCTTGCTGGAGAAGGGGGTTGTTCTCGGTGCCGATACCATCGTTGTGCACCGGGATGAGATTCTGGGAAAACCCCGGGATCGCGGTGAAGCCCGCCGGATGCTCCGCCGCCTCAGCGGCGGGGAGCACCGGGTGATCACCGGGGTGGCCCTGGTCGATGCGTGTACAGGCAGTTGTCAGTGCGGTTTTGCGGAAACCCGTGTGTGGATGCGGGTTCTGGAGCCGGAGATGATCGAAGCTTATGTGGCCACTGGCGAACCGATGGATAAAGCCGGAGCTTACGGCATTCAAGGAAAAGCAGCTATCTTTGTGGAAAAAATTGAGGGATCTCATTGCAACGTCGTGGGGCTGCCCCTCTACCAGCTCTCCCTGCTCCTCTCCCGCATGGGCATTAAACCATGGTCCGGTTGGAGGGAAAGCGATGACAGAAGAGAACCGGTTGATGATTAGGGATCTGCCGGCAGAGGAGCGGCCGCGTGAAAAGATGAAGGCGCTGGGTGCGGAAGCGCTCTCCAACGCCGAGCTTCTCGCCATTTTGCTCCGGACAGGCAGTGACCGGGAATCGGCGTTGCAGCTGGCGGTGAGGCTGCTCTCCCAAAGCGGGGGGCTGCGCAATCTGCCGGGCCTCTCGCTCGAAGATATGCAGGAGATCAGAGGGGTGGGGCCGGCCAAGGCGGCGCAGCTCAAGGCTGCTCTGGAGATCGGGCGCCGTCTGGCAACGATGCCCCCGGATCAGGCTGAGAGTATCACCAGTCCGCAGCGGGCGGCGGCGCTGGTGATGGAGGAGCTGCGCTACAAAAAAAAGGAGCATTTTGTAATTTTATTGCTCAACACCAAGAACCATCTTCTTTCCCGGGAGGAGATCTCTGTCGGCAGTCTCAGCGCCTCCATCGTGCATCCGCGGGAAATTTTTAAAATACCGCTGCGGAAAAGTGCGGCTTCGATTATCCTGGTGCACAACCATCCCAGCGGTGATCCCTCGCCCAGCCAGGAAGATCTGGAGGTGACCAGACGCCTCGTCGAGGCGGGCAATCTTTTGGGGATCGCCGTGCGCGATCACCTGGTCATCGGAGACGGCTGCTATTTCAGTTTCAAGGAGAAAGGGCTGCTTTAGTAAAGCCGAATCCCCGGGGGAGGGGGAAAGTAGCGGTAGCGGGGCTTGATCAAAGCATGCTCAACAGCGGGCCGGTCCAAGCGGGGCGGCCCGGGTAAACCGGTCCAGGGAATGGACAACCGATCAGACAATCTAACCGAACCGCCTGCGGTTGGGATTAAGGAAGGGGTATAGTAATGGCTTCACTGTTCAGGGTATTTTCCAAAGAGATCGGAATCGATCTGGGTACTGCCAATACGATGGTCTATATCAAGGGGAGCGGCGTGGTTCTGCGAGAACCCTCTGTCGTTGCTATCCGCCGGGATACGGGCGCGATCCTGGCGGTGGGCGAAGAGGCCAAACGGATGATCGGCCGCACCCCCGCCAACATCATCGCCATCCGCCCGCTGAAAGACGGCGTTATCGCCGATTTTGATTACACTCAGAGCATGATCAATCATTTTATCAACATAGCCAACCCCCGGCGTCCCATGTTCCGCCCTGTGGTGATCATCTGTATTCCTTCCGGGGTGACGGAAGTGGAGAAGAGAGCGGTCCTCGACGCCACCGGTCAGGCCGCCCGGGAGGCCTATTTAGTCGAAGAGCCCATGGCTGCGGCCATCGGAGCCGGGCTCCCTGTGGAGGAGCCCACGGGGAGCATGATCGTCGATATCGGCGGGGGCACCTCGGAGGTGGCTATTATCTCGCTGGGGGGGATCGTGACCAGCAAATCGATCCGCGTCGGCGGAGATGATCTCGATGAGGCGATCATACAGTATGTCAAGAAACACTACAATCTCATGATCGGCGATCGCACCGCTGAAGAGGTCAAGATCAATATCGGGACCGCTTTTCACAAGGAGAGCGACGCGGAGATGGATATCCGGGGACGGGATCTCATCACCGGGCTGCCGAAGACGCTGCAGGTGACCTCTGAAGAGATCAAAGAGGCTTTTGAGGACAGCCTGGAGATTATTCTTGAGGCGATCAAGGCAACCCTGGAGACCACCCCGCCCGAGCTGGCTGCTGATGTCATGGATAAGGGGATCATCCTGACGGGGGGCGGAGCCCTGCTGCACGGTTTCGACCGGCGCATCTCGGAGGAGACGGGGATGCCGGTATATCTGGCGGAAAACCCGATGGACTGCGTCGTTGTCGGGGCGGGGAAGGTTCTGGCCGAGGTCGATCTGCTCCGCCGGGTTACGCTGACAAACCGGAAGGGTGTCTGATGGGGGCCGGTTGGCGGCAGGGTTTTGCCCGGCCGTCTGCCGCCAAAACAATCGATCCAGATAGGGTTGTGTTCAATTGTCAAAGCCGAAGCGAGATCGAAACCGCTGGAGCCTGCTGCTGCTCTTAGTGGTTGCAGCGGGTCTGCTGCTGCTCATTGTATTTACCGGCAAAGAGAGAATCCAGCTGTCGCCGGTGGAGGACCTCTTGCTGGCTCTTTTCGCTCCGGCCCAGACCGCTTTTGCCTCCGCCGGTCAGAAGCTGCAGTCCTTTTTCGATACCGCTGTCTCTTTCTACGAGCTGAAGGCGGAAAACGAACGCCTTCGCCAGGAGCTCTCGTTTATGGAGCAGCAGGTGCTCTCGCTTCAGGAGCTGCAGAAGGAGAATCACCGCTACCGGGAGCTGCTCAAATTTGCTGAAAAAAGCAGTCACCGGCTCCTTGCAGCAGAGGTGATCGCCCGCGATCCCAGTCAGTGGTTCGGCACGATCACGGTCAACCGCGGTTATCTGGACGGGGTCAAGCAGGAGATGGTGGTGATCACCGAACGGGGGCTCGTGGGGATGATCTCCACGGTATCGCCAAATTCAAGTCAGGTTCTGCTGATTACGGATCCCCGTTTGCCGGTGAGTGCAACGGTACAGCGGACGCGCGATCCCGTAACCGTGGGCATTGTCGAGAGCTATGCCCGGGACAGCGCCTGTTTGAGGATCACCTATCTGCCGCTGGAGGCCAATATCCAGCCGGGCGATCTGATCATCACTTCCGGTTTGGGGGGGATCTTCCCGAAGGGAATTCTCATCGGGACAGTCCGCGAGGTGGAGCAGGATCAGTCCGGGATGGTCCTGGCGGCGCTCATCGAGCCCCGGGTGAATTTTAACCGTCTGGAAGAGGTACTGATCATTCTTCAACCGGAGAAGGCCCCCTTCCCGGCTGAAGATGCGGAGGAGGGTGAACCGGGATCATAACCTTCTATCTGTCGGTGGCCCTCAGCTTCGTCTTTGCCCTCCTCATCGAGGGTTCTGTCTTCTCTTTTTTCATGCTGAAAAAAGCTTTGCCCGATATCTATCTGGTGATGGTGGTATCGCTGGGTTTCATTCTCGACGAGCGCCGCGGAGCGGCGATCGGACTTTGCGCCGGGCTGCTCCAGGATATCATCTTCAGCTCGGCTCTGGGTTTCTTCGCTCTCGCCAAGATGGTTCTCGGATACGGTGCCGGCCTGCTCGGACGGGAGCTCTACCGGGAACAGCTGCTGGCGCCGACGCTGCTGGTATTTGCGGCGACCCTGCTTCACGAGTTTCTTCTTTACTTCCTGGTGAGCCGGCTGATGAACTTTGGTGTTCCCGTTGAATGGAGCCTGAGCCGCCTGTTTATTCCGAAAGCATTCTACAATATGGCTTTGACCCTGTTGCTCTATCCGCTTTTCTTCCGGCTGTACTACCGCCAAAGGTCACCCGACGGGCTTCAGCGGCGGAGGGGGGCGCTGCGGTGAACAAAGTGGTGCTCAGGCGGGTGCGGGTGATCTTTGTCTGCGTCGTCGCCATCTTTATCCTCCTTTCCGGCAGGCTGGCCTACCTGCAGGTCTTGAAGCACGACTACTATCTCTACCGGGCTGAAAAAAATCGTTTCACCAAGATTACCCTTCCGGCGACGCGCGGTGAAATTTACGATGCCGGGGGCAGGCTTCTGGTTTCAAACCGGCCTGGCTTTGTCGTGTCGCTCATGGATATGGGGGAAGGATACGATGATGAAACGATCGATTATTTAAGCGAAGTGCTGCAGATCGATGCCGGGGAGATCCATGAAGCCATTGAGGGGCGGCGCTATATGCGCT
>JAAZIG010000134.1 GCA_012510325.1 Bacillota bacterium | reverse complement strand
CCGAACCGGCGTCATACCGCCGCCTGCAGGCGCTTCATTACCTGCTGAGATACGGTCATGTTTCATGGGAGGATCTTTGTTTTAAAAATGGGCGGCTCATCTCTTTCGGGATCAACGAAGCCAGGATGCAGCGCCTGCTGGCTCAGGGGGAGGCTTTTCAAACCGCCGGTTGCCCCGGCTGTAATCGACCTTACTTTAACGAGAGGCCCGGCGGCTTTATCTACAACTATCCGCGTCCGTTGAGCGATTCTGAATGCGCTGCTGCTCTTGCCCTGCTTTCTGCTGCAGAAGGTCGGTAAAGCCCTTTACCGACAGAGATCGGGTCAGCAGAGCAGTGCGCCGATGTCCGGATGTCCCGTCCAGCGGTGGCGGCGGGGTTATTTAAGGGAGGAAGGAGTATCGTCTTGGCAGAAAAGTGGTGTTTGATTTATGATCCCCCTGCGCCGGGAGCGGCAAATATGCGGCGGGATCTGGAGATTCTTGAGAAGGTCCGCGGCGGCGGCTCGCCGCCGGCTTTGCGCCTTTACAGCTGGTCACCGCCGGCCTTGTCGTTGGGCCGTTTCCAGAAGACAGCTGCAGTGGCGGACCGGGAAGAATGCCGCCGTCTGGGGATAGATATTGTCCGCCGCCCCACAGGTGGGCGGGCGGTGCTCCATGACCGGGAATTGACCTACAGTTTCGCAGTCCCCGACGTGCGCAGCCTGATCCCGGCGGGAGTGGTCCCTTCGTACCGTTTTATCAGCCGGGCGCTGCTCGATGCTTTTACCCTGCTGGGAATTGAGGCGGAGCTCAGTCCGGACAAAAAGCGGGACACCGGGCTGGCCCCCGGCTCTTGTTTTGATGCTCCTTCGGCATATGAACTGCGTGTCCAGGGGAAAAAAGTGGTGGGAAGCGCGCAGATGCGGCGGGACGGTATGCTTTTACAGCACGGTTCAATTTTGCTGAAGCTGTCTCTTGAGACTTACCGGCGCGTCTTACGCTTCAATCCGTCTGTTTCCCCTTTGGGAGGGGATGAGGAGCCGCTTTCTGTACAAAAAGAGAGCTATCTTAAAGCTCTGGGAAGCGAGGCTGCGGGGCTGCTCGACTTGGGTTATGAGATCGAGAAGGACGATCTGGCTGCGGCTGTGGCTGAAGGTTTTGCCCGTCTTTTCAAGATCGGGTGGATTGGACAACAGAGCGGGAGGTAACAAATCATGGAACAATTTCAGCTTACCGTTATCGGTGGAGGGCCGGGTGGCTACAGCGCGGCGCTGCGGGGAGCTGCCTTGGGTTTAAAAACCCTTCTGGTGGAAAGGGAAAACCTGGGCGGTACCTGTTTGAATCACGGCTGTATTCCGACAAAGAGCCTGCTCCACTCTGCTTCGCTGTACCGCAAATTTAGGGAGGCCTCTATTTTTGGTATATCTGCCGGAGAAATCAGTTTTGACTATGGCAAAATTCATCAGCGAAAATGTGCCGTGGTGGGAAATCTTGCTGAAGGCTTGGAAAGGTTGCTGAAAAGTTCAGGGGTGACCGTGTGGCGGGGACAGGCGGAGCTCCTTTCGGCAAAGCGGGGCCGGGTGCATCTGCCCGGTGCCGAGCAGGGCAATTTCGGGACGGAAAAATTGATCATTGCCACGGGAAGCAGTGAGGTGGTGCCTTCTGTTCCGGGGGTGAATCTGCCCGGAGTGCTCTATTCCCGGGAAGCTCTCGCTTTGAGCGAGCTTCCCGCCAGTATCGCCGTCATCGGCGGCGGTGTTATTGCTCTGGAGATGGCTTCAATCTTCGCTTCCTTCGGGGTTTCTGTGACCATTGTCCAGCGGAGCATTTTATTGCGCCGCGAAGATCGGGAGATGGTTCGCCGGCTCACTCCGTATTTGCGCAGACAAGGAATCAAAATCATGACCGGAACAGCGTTGCGTGAAATCAGCGCTTGCCGGGAAGGCGGACTTGCTCTGACAGTGGCGGGAGCCCGGGGGGAGGAGAGGCTGGTCGCAGAGAAAGTGCTTGTGGCAGTAGGCCGCCGCCCTGCTTTCGGAGGGCTCGATTTGGCCGCAATGGGGATTAATCACAGCGAGCGGGGGATCGAGACAGATGCGCAAATGGCAACAAGTGTTGCCGGAGTTTACGCCGTGGGCGATGTGACCTCTCCGGGCTATTTTCTGGCTCACACGGCCATGCATCAGGGGATCGCCGCTGCAGAAAATAGCGCCGGTGGCAGCGTTTCCTTTAGCGGGAGGGCGATTCCGGGATGTATCTTTACCAGTCCCGAGTTGGCTCGTGTTGGTCTCACGGAAGAGGAGGCCACGGAGAGAGGTATTGCCGTCAAGGTGGGCAAATTCCCCTTTGGCGCCAACGGGAAAGCTTTTCTCCAGGGTGAGGGGGACGGGGTGGTCAAGATTATTGCCGACTCGGAGAACGGAACTGTGCTGGGAATGCATATCCTCGGTCCTCATGCTTCCGCGCTCATACAAGAGGGCACCTTGGCTGTTGCATCCAAAACGAAAGTGTCCGATCTGGTTGGGTTGATTCACCCTCATCCGACTCTCAGCGAAACCATCTGGGAGGCTTCGCTGGCTGTTTTCGGCATGCCGTTACACCTGCAACTTTAATACAATGGAGGGCCTTTTGAAACCGGGTTGCCTGAACAAGGTGCCTAAAAAGAGCAGGATAAGGCTCGCCCGGCCACGCCCGGATTACAAATTAATCCCTGACCCGGGGAGCGGGCCCGGGAGATGTGCCCAAACGGCGCCGCACCAGCATTTTTTGGTCAAATAAGATTTAGTTGGCTGTCAAATAAGCGGCAAGGTTTGCGCTATTTCTTCAAATATCGTTTGCGGAATTTCTGGAAACAGAACAACGGAAACGTATGATTGACAAACAGATATCGTTGATTTATAATCTGTTTTAGAGTTAAGCAGCAGTAACTGTTCATGTTGCATTTGTCAAAATAATATGCTTAAAAAGCAGATGAATCTGCTGGGAGAGGACCTTCTGAAGAAGGACACCGAAGGAGCAACCGATCGTTTGGCAGCGATGAGGGAAACTCTCAGGTAAAAGTACCAGCAGAGGATGCAACTCTGGAGAGCGCCTGCCATATGCGGGACACCGACGGGGAAGTGCCCCGGTAGTTCTAGGGTTAATCTCTCAGGTGAAAGGACAGAGGGCAAGGAAAGCCGAAAGGTTTTCACTTGCCCTTTTTGCGTACGCCCAATAATGAGAACAGCCTAATGGCTGGTCCCGCATCTTGATTATGGCAAGCATAGCTAGAAGTAAGGCTGTCCTGTAAACTTTGGAGCCGCAATATGGCGGACGGTACCTGCGGTGGTCTGGGAGGCCGGCGAGCCGACCAATGACATTCTCACCGGGCAATGACATATTTTTAGGAGAAATATTATCAGTTGGATGTTTTTTATACACCGATGAGGAAATTAATTCCAGACAGAGTTTGATTGAATTGAGTTGACTATGCTTATGGGGAGAGTGGTTTGAATATGCAGGTGAAGTATTATCCGGATTTGTTTAATGATGTTTACGGACCTGTGATGCAGGCAGGTTCAAGTTCACATACAGCGGCACCCTGTCGTATTGGCTATATGGCGAGATCGATGCTGGGAGAAGATGTTGCCCGCATCGATATATTTATGGATAAAGAGGGTTCATTTGCCGGTACATTTGGGATGATGCGAGAGGATTTAGGGATGCTTAGCGGCGCCTATGGATTGTTGCCAGATGATGTTCGTATCTTTTCAATCAAAGAGTTATTAGCCCAAGAAGGGATTACATACCAGTTTCATTTTATTGATTTGCGGGAGAGCGATCATATCAACGCCATCAAGTTTGTGCTAACTGGTGTTAGCGGCAAAACAAGATCACTTGTCGGGAATTCGACGGGTGGGGGCAGGGTTGAAATCGTCCGGGTCAGCGATTATACATGCTCGATCCATGGCGATGCCTATGTCTATCTTTTTGAGTATGATTGCAAAGATACCCTGAATAGTGAGGCTGTGTTTTGTTCGAAATTAAAAGGGTTCTTGAAAGCGGAGACGGCACCATCGCATTTGGGGAAATGGCTTCTTTTTGTACATACCTCTGTTGAACATGATCTCGCCGAACTCCAAGAAAAACTAAAAGCAATTGACTCATCTGTGATTCGGCCGGTTTTACCGGTTGTCACGACGGGTGATCGCAAGAGACAGCTCTTCAAAACATTTTCGGAATGGATCGAGGTTTGCGAGAACCAAAACAAGAGCTTGTCCGAAGTGGCCATACAGTATGAAATAGATGCCTCCGGGTGGAGCGAAGCCGAAGTAATAGCTTATATGCAATACATTAAAGAGAAAATGCACGGGCAGACGCGAAAAGCTTTTGGCGAAAATGCGATTATCCTGGAAGATCCTTTTAGTGGGTTTCACTATGACAAATGGGAGCGGTACGCTCGCAACAGGGGTACACTCCTCGGTCCTGTTCTGGAAAGTGCCATCGGATACTCTTACGCCGCGATTACTGCGGTGCATGGAGTTCAGATTGTTCCCGGACCGATGGGGACGGGCGGCGGAATTGTTTATGCAGTCCTGTCTGCAGTGAAAGAAGAATCTGGCTACAGTGATGAGGATTTGCTCAAGGCATTGTTTGTGGCTGCAGGTGTTGGGGCGATTGCATACACCTGGACAAATCCTACAGGGGAGATTATCGGCTGTGCCGGTGAATGCGGGGTATGTTCGGCCATGGCAGCGGCAGGTGTAACTTATATGAGGGGCGGCTCTCCGCATGAAGTGGAAACGGCTTCTTCGATGGCTCTGCAATCTGCATTGGGTTGGCCTTGCGATCCTATTCCCGGTGGTTTTAATCAGCCTTGTGCCAGCCGCGTTGTAACGGCTGTTATTATGGCGATCACGTTTTCCGATGTTGCTTTGTCCGGCAAGAATGCGGTGTTGCCGTTACATGAGGTATTGTGTGTCGCCGATCGGATTGGCCGCGAAATGCCCAGGGATCTGCGATGCACTTCGAAAGGGGGGTGTTGCGAAACAGACACAGGTCGCAGATGTGCGGAAATGTTTCGAGCATGGCGTTTGAAAAGTAATTGATGTTGTCCTTCCGTTTGTTCAATGGGCGCTACCATGTTAATACATCAAAAGAGAAGGGGAAAAAAATGAACGGAAAAATGATTGTTAGAATTGCAGTTGTGCTATTGCTCTCTTTGGTTCTTGTTGGGTGTGGTGATACAGATTCAGAGGTCAAGGATAGTGTAACAATAGGCGTGAGCTACCTGGCAACTTCAATGGACCCGCAGGGATACGACACACAGATCACTGAAAGTATCCTCTCAAACGCTTACGAGCCTCTGGTAAGAGTGGATGCGGATGGCGGCATCATCCCCGGTGCGGCCAAGGAATGGGATATTTCGCCGGATGGTATGGTGTACACATTTACTTTGTACGAAGATATGTTCTTCCATGATGGAACTCCGGTTACAGCAGAAGATGCGGGGTTCTCACTCCAAAGATGTATCGATTCATCCTACGTGGGAACATATTTTAGCTATATCGATAAAATTGAAGCTCCCGATGACCTTACTCTCGTTGTCACCTTGGATTATGCGTACGCACCATTTCTGTCATTGGCTGGAGCGTACAGTGGTATTACCAGCAAGTCCTACGTTGAGGAGAACGAGGATCCCTTCCTGAGGCAGACAATGGGCAGCGGTCCGTATGAATTTGTGAGTTATACACAGGGTGACAGCATGGTGTTCAAGGCGTTTGACAAATATCATCTAGACAAGGCGCCTATCGCTAACTTGGTCTACAAGATGACCCCCAATGCTGCCTCAGCGGCATTGGCGCTTAAAAATGGTGAACTTGACGTTTTGGTCGGTGTCGATTCAACAAATAGAGCGCAAATTGAATCTGATGATAATTTGGTATTAAGCAGCACCCAGTCACTGATGAGCTCACTGCTTGCGTTTAATTGTGATAAGGAACCGTTTAATGATCCGAAGGTTAGAATGGCCATGGTTCTTGCGATAGACAAAAACCAGATTAATGAAGCCGCTACCGATGGTTATGCCACGATCGCCGATTCCCATATTCCCAAGGGTGTTGTTGGTTATTCAGCTGATGACAAAACACCGGCGAAAGATATTGAAAAAGCCAAAGAGCTGTTGGCGGAGGCAGGTTATGCAGACGGGTTCGACTTTCAACTGGTTACCACGACAGCCCGTTCGGCACATGCGGAGGTTGCGCTGGCAAACTTGTATGAATTAGGCGTAACCGTGAAAACGGATGTGGTGGAGACCGCTGCGTTTTATGAGCTTCTTGAAAAAGGACAGTTTGACGCTTATATGGGCGGTTGGGGTTATATCTGTCCCGATCCGGATGTGTATGTCTATGACATGTTCCATTCTGAGAAAACGTCAACTGGAAATTACGTGAGATTCAACAGTTCCGCGGTTGACCAGTATTTAGAAGAAGCGCGCTATGCAACCAGTGAAGAGGACCGGCAGAAGGCCTACGAAAATGCCATGACCATCATCCGCGATGAGGTGCCGAATATTCCGATCATCTGGAATGATGCGAACATTGCGTTTAACAAAGACCTCAAAGGGGCCAAAGCAATTAACACGGAACAGTATTTTATTTACAATTACAGCTGGTAGTAAAGGCCAGGGCGATTTCCACTGGAAATATGCCTCGGTGCAGCTGTGCATGGGGTTCCGTTTAAAACCGAGGATTGTGTTTCAGGCAGGGCAAAGTTATTGCGGGTCTGGATAGCAGAACAATGACGATTGCTCTCGGGGTGCCTTCGGGCAAGTCAAGGTGTGCTTTGCCAGGCGTGGGCTGTGTGGCACTGTAAGTAGAGCCTGCGCCTGGGGCACCCTGTAGCGAGGTGGCTTTACCCTGG